>NZ_JBBMFC010000005.1:0-151164 GCF_040096225.1 Hominiventricola aquisgranensis
CATAAAAATAACCTCCAAACTGAGTAATTTTATCTTACATCAGTTTGGAGGTTTACACAAACTTTGGGATACTCCCGTTTCTCTATTATATCTTCTCACCAAATTCTTCTATCAATTTATTTCTAAAATCATCATCTCTCACCGCTCGTTCTAGGTCATTTCCACGCCCGGCATTTACAAGTTTCAAAGCCACATAAGCCATTGTCACTTCTCCTGTTTTTATGCCTTTTTCTTCAATCCGGTCTAATACATCACACATGGTTTTTAATCCTCCTTTATCATTTTTCAATTCTTCATTGTAAATATCTTCAAATCTGTGATCATCCGTCATAACACTAAGTAACTGCAGAACTTCTTTCACGTGTTTTATCTGCTTTATATGCGGTCCTTGTTGTCTGGTCTTCCAGATCATTTTCTAATATAACCTCTTTACCGCCAAACAACAATACATTTACAATATCCGAAAATACATCATTGTAAGACAGCAATACCTTTTCTGCAATATCTTTTTCCCCCATTTGAATCCCATCCTTTGTATATTTTATAATATAAACAAACTGTTGTCACTACCATTTATTAGCAGGAATACAACTATTCGTTTATTTTTTTCATTGGAATCTTTCTCTCGACTTGAGATAGATTATACGATCTCTTGATTATGATTAAATAATATCACGTGTTGCTTGGAAATACAAGCAACATTTTTATAAGAAAACATCTTGACAAACAAAATCCTCCCGATTACAATTTTTCAGCAACAATTATTTTGTAACAGGGAGGATTTCTTCTATGCAGTTAAATATGACAAAAGGCAAGCCGCTGCCGGTCATTCTGATGTTCACTGTACCGCTGATCATCGGAAATGTCTTTCAGCAGCTATATAATATGGTAGATACGATCATCGTAGGCAGATATGTAGGTGCCGATGCACTGGCAGCTGTTGGCTCCACCGGAACCATCATGTTCCTGATCACCGGTTTTTCTCAGGGGATCACTGCCGGTTTTTCTGTGCGTGTTTCCCAGAAATACGGAGCGCGGGATCAAATTGCAGTAAAGCGAAATGTGGCAAATGGTATCTTACTGTCTATCATCTCTGCTGTGATCCTGACTGTATTCTCCGCATCTATTATGAAACCTTTGCTTCATATTATGAATACACCGGACAATATCTATGATATGGCATATTCCTATATTATCGTAATCTGCATCGGAATTGCCGCAAATATTTTTTACAATTTGTTCTCCTCTTATCTAAGAGCAATTGGAAACAGCCAGATTCCTCTGTTTTTTCTGGTATTTTCTGCCTGTCTCAACGTTGTACTGGATCTTTTGTTTGTTGTAAAACTTCAGATGGGTGTTGCCGGAGCCGGATGGGCAACCAACCTGTCCCAAGCTATCTCTGCTGTTCTCTGTGCGCTTTACATCTGGTTTAAAACACCAGACTTAAAGCCTGAATCAGATCAGTGGAAATTGTCACCGCAGGACACAAAGCCCCAGCTGGCTGCCGGTATTCCCATGGCTCTTCAGTTTGCCATCACCGCATCCGGAACTATGATCATGCAGTCTGCAATCAACCTCTTTGGTTCCGAAGCGGTGGCTGCCTATACGGCTGCTGGAAAGCTCCAGAACATTCTCACCCAGGGAATGGTAGCCATGGGTCAGACCATGGCCACATATGGCGGACAGAATTACGGCTGTTGCAATCTGAAACGCATCCGCTTGGGTGTCCATGCAGCTCTGTTTGCTGAATTTATCTATTCCATGATTGCCAGTGCTACTATGATATTACTCCTGAAACCTTGTCTCCATCTGTTCTTCTCCGGAGATGTGGATATGAATGCCATGATACCATGGGCTACCACTTACAGTTACATGTGTGCCCTCTTCTTTCTTCCGCTCTGCACGATCTTTATCTTCCGAAATATCATGCAAGGTTGCGGATATGGCTTTCTCCCCATGATGGGAGGCGTTGCTGAACTGGTTGCCAGACTGGTCGTTTCTATGCTTTCCATGAAGCTTCTCAGTTATCGTCTGGCATGCTTTGCCGATCCTGCTGCCTGGATCGCTGCAGCTGTATTTACTGGTGTTTCCTATCTATATGTCATGCGGCAGATTGAGAAAGAATTTCAGACAACTTAACACTTTGTTTATTAACACCTTTTACCATGAAAAAACTGCTGCTTCACAGATGATCTCTCACCTATAAAGCAGCAGTTTTCTTATTTCTCAGCAAGCTCTGCTAGGATAATCTCTATACACACTCTACGATTTGTTTATCTCATGTCCTAATACTTATTTAGCCCCAATTTACTTATCAATGCTTCCTGAAGTAGTTTGGAAACATTGATATGTGCCGCCTCGGCTTCACGATTCAACCAATTGGGAAGTGTCACATTTCTCCGGACAGCTTTGCTGTCCACGCGCCGTCGATATATCAAAAAATCAACATCTACAAGAGTAACATACCCTTTTCCATCTTCCGCAAACGTCCCCTTTTCCGGATTTATAACAGAAATATCCGATGCATCAGGAATTGTTTTTCCTGCATCTTCAAGTGTTATTCCTTTTAATCCAATTGCATCTCTTGCCATTTCAATTGCATCCTGATAGTCTTTTCCCTCCGTCAGGATCTCCATATCCGGAACCTCAACTAAAATAATATTATCTGCAGGTGTGAGAATGACTGGATATACGCGCTTATTCTTCATACAAATGTCCTCCTGTCATAATGAATTATAATCCCCATTTTTTCAAAATTGCTCTTGCCAGACGTTCATTAATCTCCTTATGTCGCGGTATTTCCTCACGATTTTCTCCGCAAACATAAATATCATGATTTCCTCCATGACGCTCAAATCTAAAACCAACACTTTCAAGTTTTTTTATTAAATTTTTTCTCTTCAAGGATATCTCCTTTATATATACAATACACACTAAATACACACTTGTCAATGTGCCAAAATGTATTTATATATTTACAATATAACTTGGAACTTGCATAGAACCATGCAAAGATATATAGAAATATAAGTTAATAGTTATATTTAGACGGCTGGATATGAATTTATGGTAACATAATATTACCTTTTCCGCAAGAAAAAAGCCGGTGTTCCTCAATGCTAAGGTACACCGACTTATCAACTTATTTACCCTATCCTTGCTTCGCCACCTTTTCCCTGCACCAGAAAAATGCCGGGATCAAGAACACATCTGCAAACAGCCATGCCATGGGATGGGCCAGACAGGTTCCTGCAAATCCTATCATCTGCACGACCACTGTTGCCGCCAGGATCCGGGCGATCATTTCCATGATTCCCGATAAAATGGCAAATACAGAAAAGCCCATGCCCTGAATGGTAAATCTGACAGTATTTACCAGAGTCAGCAGGCAATATCCTCCAGTACAATACAGAAGAAACTGATAGGAATACGATATGATCGTTGTCTCTGATGCGTCTACAAACAACATGGTCAGCTGTTTTCCAAAGAAGATCGCCAGAACAAAGCAAAGAACGGATACCGCAAAGCCCATGCCTACCGCACTCTTAAGTCCTTTTCCGATCCGGTCATATTTCTCCGCTCCCATATTCTGACCTGCATAGGGTGCCATGGTCTGTCCCAATGCTTCCAGCGGACACTGAATAAATGCATTGATCTTCTGGCCTGCCGTCACGCCTGCCACCACGGCTGCTCCCAGTCCGTTCACAGCCGCCTGCAGCACCAGTGTTCCGATGGCTGTAACTGAATACTGTAATCCCATGGGGATTCCGATATAACAGAGCTTTCCCATATAAGAAAACTCCGGTCTCCATTCTTCCCGGCTGGCATGAAGCACCGGAAACTTTCGATACATATACCACAAGCAGATGATTCCTGAGATACCCTGCGCCAGAACAGTAGCGATGGCCGGACCTTCCACACCCATATCAAAGACCAGCACAAACACCAGATCCAGTACAATATTGATGCCTGATGAAATCGCCAGAAAGATCACAGGTGTCTTACTGTCTCCCAGAGACCTTATAATAGCTGCCAGAATATTGTAGAGGAACGTACAGGGAATTCCCCAGAATACGATCACAATGTACACATAAGCATATTCAAATATTTCTTCTGGTGTCTGCATTAATACAAGAATCGGCCGGCAGACTGCAACGACCACCAGTGTCATCACTATTGAAAATATGATGCAGAGCCATGCGCCATTCGTCACATACCGTCGAAGTCTGTGTTCTTCTTTTGCTCCGAACATCTGAGCCACGGGAATTGCAAACCCATTGCAGACACCCATACAGAATCCCAGCACCATAAAGTTCAAAGAAGTCGTAGAGCCTACTCCCGCCAGCGGGTTGACTCCTAAAAATTTTCCTACGATCAACGTATCCACCATGCTGTAAAACTGCTGAAACAGCAGTCCCAGAAACATAGGGATCGCAAATCCGAAGATCAGCTTTGCGGGTGAACCGCTTGTCATATCCTTTGTCATAATCCTATCCCTCTACCCTCACCAGACCATTTCATATTCTTGGATTCTATATCTGTCTCGTTGCCTCTCTAAGCCAGATTCGCTCTTTTTCCGGCAGACTTTCTGCTACGGTCTCATATACCTTCTGATGATACTCATTGAGCCATTGCCTTTCTTCTTCACTCATCTCTTCCGGAAGAACTGCATCCAGATCAAAGGGGATCATTGTCAGAATTTCAAAGCCTAAAAATGTACCATACTCATTATCTGTAAGTTTCTTACACACCAGCTCATTTTCCAGACGGATTCCAAACTTGCCGGTCAGATAAAGCCCCGGCTCATCCGTGGTCACCATGCCAGGCTCCAGCACCGCATTGGACAGGGAAGGACTCTGCTTCCAGCGAAATGCATTGGGTCCTTCATGAACGTTCAGAATATATCCAACTCCGTGACCGGTTCCATGCTTAAAATCCAGTCCAAGCTTCCACATAGGCTCCCGGCACAGAATATCAAGATTCAGTCCCGTACATCCATGGAGAAACCGGGCATGAGCCAGATGAAGATTTCCCCGGCACACGGCTGTATAGAGATGCTTTTCCTCATAAGTCAGTTCACCCATGGCAAAGGTACGGGTGGTATCGGTAGTTCCTTCCAGATAATGTCCACCAGCATCCACCAGAAGAAAGCTCTTCGGCTCAACAGATACATTGCTCTCCTCGGTAGCAGAATAGTGGACAATGGCTCCATGACTTCCATAAGCACAGATAGGCGCAAAGCTCTGCTCCACATAGTGTTCCTGCTCTGCCCGTCTTGCCTCCAGATAATCTGCCACTGACAGCTCTGTCATATTCTCCTTACCCACAGCTGTCTTCAGCCAGTACATGAACCGGGTAAATGCCACGCTCTCTTTCCGATGGGCTTCCTTAAGATTTTTAATCTGCGTCTCATTTTTGACAGCCTTCAGGAGTTCTGACGGATTCGTCTCGTCCAGAATCTCCACATCTGTCGGAATGCTGGTCAACAGCGCACAGTTTACATTCTTTTTATCCAGCAGCACCCGCGCTCCAGCCGGAAGTGCAGACAGATCTTCATAGATTGATTCATAAGGACGGATCTCCACCTGGCACTCTGCCAGATAGCTCCGAACCTCCTTTGTCACCACGGAAGGACGTACATACCAGATACAGTTCTTATCCGTCATCCGAAGAAATGACAAGGTCACCGGTACGCAGGGGATATCATCACCACGTAAATTCAGCAGCCACATAATATCACAGAGGGAGGCGATCACATGCTGGGTGGCTCCCGCCCTTTTCATAACTTCCCGCACTTTGGTAATCTTACTTTCTGAACTTTCACCACTCCAGCACTTCTCCAGAATCCATACCTTTTCATCGGGAATCTGTGGTCGATCCGGCCAGATCTCTCCCACCAGATCCTTTTCTGTATAGATGGATCCACCTTTTTCCATGGCGCTCTCCCGGAACTTATCCGCACTTACTGCGCCCATGGTCTTTCCATCAAAACCTACACAGCCACCAGCACAAAGCTCCGTTTTTACATATTCTTCCACAGTCGGCACCCCCGGTTCCCCCATACGGAACAGATGGATACCGGTTCCTCTTAACTGATCCTCCGCCTGCAGAAAATATCTGCCATCGGTCCACAGTCCTGCCTTGTCCATAGTGATCACGGCTGTTCCCGCCGATCCGGTAAATCCGGTCATATAAGCTCTTGCCCGATAATGAGGACACACATATTCAGATTCATGACAGTCAGTGGACGGGACCACATAGACCGTGATCCCGTTCTCCTTCATCTTCTCTCTTAATGCAGTTATCCGCTCGCAAACTGTTGCCATTAGTTCCACTCCGCTTTCTGAAAGGCTTTGTAACCTCTGTATGCTTCATAAATATCTGCCTTGCTGGACACTTCCCAGGGACTGTGCATGTTAAGAAGTGCCACACCGCTGTCAATCACATCCATACCATAATTGGCAGTGATGTAAGCGATAGTTCCACCGCCTCCCTGATCTACTTTCCCAAGCTCTGCAGTCTGCCAGTTCACGGACGCATCATCCATAACTTTTCGAAGTGCTCCGATATACTCAGCGCATGCATCGTTGGAACCAGATTTTCCTCTGGAACCAGTATATTTGTTGAATACCATGCCATGTCCCAGGTAAGCGATATTTTTCTTTTCAAATGCGCTTGCATAGTTCGGATCAAATGCCGCACTTACATCGGAGGACAGCATATGCGAATTCTGCAGACATCTGCGCAGTGCCAGCTCAGAATACTGTCCGGTCAGGTTCATCACCTCTGCCACCACATTTTCAAAATAGCGGGACTGCATACCTGTAGCACCCATGCTTCCAATCTCTTCCTTGTCAGTCAGCAGGCACACAGCCGTATATTTCGGGTTCTCTGCCTGCAGCTGGGCGGTCAGAGAAGTAAATGCGCAGATTCTGTCGTCCTGTCCATAACCCATGATCATGCTTCGGTCGATACCAAAGTCTCTTGCCGGACCTGCAGGTACTGCTTCCAGCTCCGCAGACAGAAAATCTTCCTCTTCTATCTCATATTTCTCTTTTAAAATTTCGAGCAGTGCTTTTAGGATCAGCTCTTTTTTCTCTTTTTTCTCTTTGTCCTTCTTGCTCTTCAGTGGTTTGCTTCCAACAATAATATTCAGGTTCTCGCCTTCCACTACAACCGCTGCTTTTTTCTGAAGCTGTTCGCCGGACAGATGGATCAGAAGATCAGAGATACCAAGTACCGGATCTGATGGATCCTCACCGATGGCAAGTTCCACCACCGTTCCATCCTTTCTGGCAACGACTCCGTGCAACGCCAGCGGAATTGCTGCCCACTGATATTTCTTGATACCGCCATAATAATGGGTATCCAGAAGTGCCATCTCTCCATCCTCATATAATGGATTCTGTTTCAGATCCAGACGTGGGGAATCAATATGCGCACCAAGTATATTCATGCCTTTCTCCAGCGGTTCTGTACCGATCTGGAATAATACCGCCAGCTTCTTTTTATGAATAGCATAGACTTTGTCTCCTGGCTTCAGGGTATCCCCGGAGGTCAGTGCTTCCTCCAGAGAAATATAGCCAGCTTCTCTTGCCATTTTCTCAGTCAGTCTGACACACTCCCGCTCCGTCTTTCCTGTAGAAATAAACTGGCGATACTGCTCTGCCAGCTTCATGACTTTCTTTTCCTGAGATTTGTCATAGGTTTCCCATGCATTTTTCCGTTCCATATCTGTCACTCCTTCTATCTGTTTTCTATTCTTTTCTCCACACTGGATTTCATTCCTTATGTAGCAGATTTTAGCACAATTCAAAACGGTCTGTCCACATTTCTGCGAACAGACCGCCAGTCTTTTTAACCAAGAATCGCTTTGTCGTTAGTGAACTCCTCGCCGCTGACCTCTTCAAACTTATGAAGCAGATCTTCCACGGTAAGATGTTTCTTCTCCTCGCCACGAATATCCAGAATAATATTTCCATCCATCATCATGATCAGACGGTTACCATGGACAATGGCATCCTTCATATTATGGGTAATCATCAAGGTCGTAAGCTTGTCACGGTTGACGATCATCTCTGTGGTCTCCAGAACTTTTGCTGCAGTCTTCGGATCAAGTGCAGCAGTATGCTCATCCAGAAGCAACAGCTTTGGCTTCTTCAACGTTGCCATCAGAAGAGTCAGCGCCTGTCTTTGTCCACCAGAGAGCAGACCTACTTTGGAAGTCAGTCTGTCTTCCAGTCCAAGACCAAGAGTTGCCAGCAGCCTCTTGTATACTTCCCGCTCGCTTCCTTTGATACCGGCGCGAAGCGTTCTTGTCTGACCACGTCTCAGTGCCAGTGCCAGGTTTTCTTCAATTCCCATAGTCGCTGCAGTTCCGTTCATAGGATCCTGGAACACACGGCCAAGATAAGCAGCACGCTTGTGCTCAGGAAGTTTGGTTACATTTTTTCCATCAATGATGATCTCTCCCTCATCCACCGGCCATACACCTGCAATAGCATTCAGAAGAGTTGATTTTCCAGCACCGTTTCCACCGATAACTGTGACAAAATCTCCATCCTCCAGGGTCAGATTCACGCCTTTGAGCGCACGTTTTTCATTGACAGTTCCTGCATTAAATGTTTTATAAATATTCTTGATCTCCAGCATTATCTGTCACCTCCCCTTTTTACCGGTCTGGAAAAATATTTGCTCTGCCAGTACGGAATTGCCAGGAATACAGCAACAACAGCTGCGGACAGGAGCTTCAACAGATCGGTGTCAATACCAAGCCAGATCACGATCTGCAGTACAAAATAATATACGATAGAACCAAGTGCCACGCCTAACAGCCGGAAGCCAAAATTGTGGAATATTTTTCCAAAAAGTGCCTCGCCAATGATCACTGCGGCCAGACCGATAACAATCGCGCCACGACCCATGTTAATATCAGCAAAGCCCTGGTACTGGCTTAACAGCGCTCCTGAAAATGCAACCAGTCCATTGGAGATCATAAGACCAAGTACCCGGTTAAAGTCTGTATTGATACCCTGTGCGCGGGACATCCGGTCATTACATCCGGTAGCACGCAGGGAGCATCCAAGCTCAGTTCCAAAGAACCAGTACAGAAATACGATCAGAACCACGATAATCACCGCTACCAGCAGAATCGTGTTTCTGTAGATCGGCACATTTTTAATATAACGAAGAGAAACCAGCAGGTCGAATTTATCAACATTGATCGCCTGATTGGATTTTCCCATAATCTTCAAATTCACAGAATACAGTCCAAGCTGTGTCAGGATTCCGGCAAGAATCGCCGGGATTCCCATAAAGGTATGCAAAAGACCTGTGACCATACCGGCCAGAAGACCTGCGATCAAAGCAACCAGAAGAGACACCCATACATTATGTCCACTCTGCATCATCATAATACATACGGCACCTCCGGTACAAAGTGTACCATCCACAGTCAGATCCGCAATGTCCAGGATACGGAAGGTGATATATACACCAATCGCCATGATTCCCCAGATTAATCCCTGTGCCACTGCACCTGGCAGCGCGTTCAGTAAACTTACAATACTCATTTTCTTATCACCTCTAAGATCCTTTGTTTTTTATATACAACGGCGACAGCGAGATAGGTGCGGCCCTGTTCTCGCTGTCGTCAATTATATCATTTATTTATTCAGATGCATATTCGCAAAATCACTTTTTAAAGCTTTCCTTTTGCTCATGCATAATTCTGAATGGTTGCATCTACTCAGCTTCGATTGCTACATAATCATCCGGAACGGTGATTCCAAGTGCTTCACAACGGTCTGCATCGTACTCTTTGGTAAACTGCGGTGCATACTCAATCGGCATCTCGGAGATATTAGCTTCCCCTTTCAGAACCTGTACTGCCATCTTACCAGTGGCAACTCCAAGATCATAATAATCAATAGAAAGAGTTGCAACTCCACATCCACTGCAGATACCTTCCTCACCTGCGATGATCGGAACTTTCTTCGGCTCGCAGATATTGTTAACCAGCTCGGTGTTGTTAGCTACGGTGTTGTCAGTCGGTACATAAAGTACATCGCTTGCATCTGCTGCTGTAGTAGCTACAGAAGACAGGTCATTGGAATCAGAGAAACCATACTGTGTACAAGTGTATCCAAGTTTTTCCAGAGCAGCCTGAACGGTGTCTACCTGATACTGGGAGTTAGCCTCTGCAGTACAGTACAGAAGACCTACATTCTTAGCATCCGGGAACAGTTCCTGCAGCATTGCTGCCTGCTCATCCAGCGGAGCCAAATCGGAAGTACCGGAGATGTTGTTACCTACAGTTCCATTAAAATCATCAATTCCAAGTGCTACACCATACTCAGTTACAGAAGTACCAAGTACCGGAATATCGCTGGTACCTGCCTGTGCTGCCTGCAGTGCTGCAGTTGCATTTGCAAGAATCAGGTCCGTTCCTTCTGAAACAAAGCTGTTGATGATAGTAGAACAGGTATTGGAATCACCCTGTGCGTTCTGCTCATCAAACTGAACTGCATCGCCGAACTCCTCGGTCAGTGCATCTTTGAATCCCTGAGTTGCTGCATCCAGTGCCGGATGCTGTACCAGCTGGCAGATACCGATCAGATAGGAAGCATCCCCATCTGCTGCTGTGGTATCAGCTGCTGCATCTGTGCTTTCAGTTGTCTCTGTTGTAGTGTCTGCCGCTGCAGTATCTGCAGAAGTAGAACTTCCACATGCAACCAGACCCATTCCCATGGTCATTGCCATAACAAGAGCGAGAATCTTTTTCATAATATTTCCTCCGTTTCCCTGCCCGTATGTTACTGATACGGACTAATTCATTAACTGTTTGCAATTATAGCGCTTCAACGCGCAAAAGTCAACCATTAAAAATAAAAAAGATAGGTGATATACAAAAAAGGAACCGCTCTCGCTAAGTCCTCGTCCAGCGGTACTAACCTGCAATCTGCGTCTTTGACTTGATTGCAGGAAGTACCGGGACTGCGGGACGTTCCTTTTTGCATATCACCTGTCTCTCTTAATTTCAAAACACAAAGTAATTCATCTAACATAGCAGCGCAATATACGATCTCACGCACCTTGCCTGTTATGTAAAGCTTTTTATGTCCTTTTATAATACTTTGCTTAAGAAGTCAATGGTTCTTGGCTCTTTCGGATTGTTGATGACTTCTTCCGGGGTTCCCTGCTCTACGATATAGCCGCCTTCCATGAAGATCACGCGGTCAGCCACTTCTCTGGCAAAGCCGATCTCGTGGGTTACAACTACCATGGTCATACCGTCACGAGCCAGTTCTTTCATAACAGCAAGTACTTCACCTACCATCTCCGGGTCAAGGGCACTGGTGGGCTCGTCAAATAACATAATATCCGGCTTCATCTCCAACGCACGGGCAATTGCCACACGCTGCTTCTGACCACCTGACAGCTGGCTCGGGAAGGCATCTGCCTTATCTGCCAGGCCTACACGTTCCAGAAGACGAAGTGCCTCTGTTCTTGCTTCTTCCTTGTTCATCAGTTTCAGATGAACCGGTGCCAGGGTCATATTGTCCAGTACAGTAAGATGATTGAACAGATTGAAGTGCTGGAATACCATACCAATATTCTCACGAACCTTATTGATATCTGTATGCTTGTCAGTCACATCATGTCCATCAATGATAATTTTGCCGGAGGTTGCTGTCTCCAGCTGATTCAGGCAACGGAGAAGTGTGGATTTACCACTTCCGGAAGGACCTAAGAGAACAACTACTTCCCCTTCCTGTACATCAACGCTGATATCCTTTAATACTTCCAGTTTTCCAAAATTCTTTTTCAGATTGGTCACATGGATCTTACACTGCTTATCTTCCACGGTTTACCCTCCTCTCGATTCTCTTGGCAACCTTACTGAGCGTTACGATGACAACCATATACATGACACCAACAATTGCCCAGGTCTGCAGACTCTTCAACGTATTTCCCACGATCGTCTTACCAACATTGGTAAGCTCCGGGAAGCCAATGATCGACAGAATAGAGGTATCCTTCAAAGTGATGATAAACTGGTTAATAATAGACGGGATCATGGTCCGCACTGCCTGCGGGATCACGACCAGAGCCATGGAGGAACTATAAGACAAGCCTAAGCTTCTGGCAGCCTCCATCTGTCCGCGGTCTACACTCTCAATACCGGCACGAATGATCTCTGCCATATACGCACCACAGTTCATAGAAAGGGCTGCTGTACCTGCCTGCAAAGCATTCAGACGAAAACTGGCAAATCCCAGTCCCTGCATCCCCGCCGGAACACCAAAATAGATGAAATATGCCAGTACGATCAGCGGCACGCCTCGTACAGCATCTACATAAATGGTTCCGATCAGATTCAGTACCCGGTTATGTCCCACATTCATCAGTCCGAAGATCATACCGATGACCATGGCAAATAACAGGGACAGCAGTGTCAGCAACAGTGTCTGACCAAGTGCGCGGAGCAACATGCTTCCGTAAACTTCAATAATACCTATCATAGTCTCTGTCTCCTTTTTTTATCCTCTGGTTTCCTGAAAATACTTCTTACATTGTGAAAGCCTCTCACACAGGGGTTTTCACAGTGCAGGAAGCAGCCACAGTATCTGCGGCTGCTTTCCGTCACCAGAATCATACAATTCTATTATTCTTATTTGCTCTCTCCAAGATATTTTGCAAGAATCTCATCATAAGTTCCGTTTGCTTTGATATCAGCAAGACCTGCATTGAACATGTCAAGCAGCGGCTGGTTAGCCTCGTTCATGATAGCGAATCCGTAAGGAGCCGGATCACTCTCCATAGTGTCAACTGTCTTCAGTGCAAGACCTTTGCTTACGATCCAGTCCTGAATGATCGGCTTATCCTCTACACATGCAACGCTGTTGCCCTGGATAACATCCTGATACATAGTCGGTGAATCCTCAAATACAGTAGTGGTGAATCCATACTGATCTTTCAGGCTCTCTGCAAATGCTGCACCCTGAGTACCGTTCTTAACAGCTACGTTCTTTCCTTTCAGATCTTCAAAGGAAGCGATATCGCTGTCTGCTGCTACTGCAAAGATCTGGCTGGAATCATAGTAAGAATCGGAGAAGATCCATCCGTTTGCTTTACGCTCATCAGTGATACTTGCTCCTGCGATCAGACCATCTGCCTGGCCGGACTGTACTGCTGCTACTGCTGCATCCCATCCAAGACTCTGGATATCGATCTTGAATCCCTGATCCTCAGCAACTGCTTTGATGATATCTACATCGATACCAACGAACTCGTTGTTCTCATCGGTGAACTCGAACGGTCTGAATACAGTATCCATTGCGATCACCCATGTTTTGTCAGAAGTATCAGCGGTATCTGCTGCTTCTGCATCCTCTGCTGCATCTGCGGTCTCAGTGCTCTCAGTGGTCTCAGCTGCTGCGGTATCTCCGGAATTGGAAGATCCACAAGCTACGGTTGCCATTGCCATGCATGCGATCATAGACATTGCGACTAACTTTTTCATAATATGTACGCTCCTTTTCCCCGGCTCTGCCGGTCCTATTACATAAGAAGGCGATGTATTATTGTATACACCGCCTTTGATGTTACTAAAAGTATAAATTTTTCTGTCCCGATTGTCAAGAGGGAAATGTTTTATTGTATACACGTATGGCTTTACATGTATTTTACGAATATACCCTGCACATCTGTTACAGATCTTCCGCAGCAGCCAAAACCAACTGTACTGCCTTATCGATTCCCAGCTTCTCTGTGTTCAGAGTCAGATCATAATTGCGGGAATCCCCATAAACAGTTCTTGTATAATATTCGCAGTTCTTCTTACGGGCACGGTCTGCCTGTTTTACATCAGATGCCACCTGATCCAGTGACACTCCCGGCATCATACCGGACATTCTCTTCACTCTCCACTGGAATCCTGCATGGGCGAATACATGAAGACAATGATCGAACTCATGCAGTATGTACTCACTGTTTCTTCCTACGATCACACAGCTCTCATGGTTTGCCATCTCACGGATTGCATCCCGCTGCGCCTGCCACAGCCGTTCATCCAGCGGCTTATTGTAGAAGTCAAACAGACTCTGCGCAAATCCAAAGGAACTTGGCACTCTCTCATCCCATCTGCGCACATCTTCCGGGTCCAATTTCGGATTGGCAAGGGCAGTTCTCAGGATAATATCTTTGTCATAAAACTGAATACCCAGCTCTTTTGCAACTCTTCTTCCAATCTCTCCGCCGCCTGCACCGAATTCACGGGCAATGGTAATCACTTTTCTCATGACAATTCCTCCGATTTTCTTATTTTCTTAGTTTTCCTTCTCCAGAAGCTTCCGTCCCATCAGCACACCCATGGCAGATGCCATCATCAGTCCTCTGGTCCATCCGGAAGAATCTCCCAGACAATGCAGAGCACCAATGTTCGTGTTCAGATTGGTATCCATCTTGACTTTGTTGGAATAAAACTTAAGCTCCGGACTGTATAACAGAGTTTCCCCACTGGCGAATCCCGGTACTACCTGATCCAGCATACGGATAAATTCAATAATATTAGTCATAGCTCTGTACGGCATAGCTGCAGTAATATCACCGGCTACTGCATCCTTCAGTGTCGGTCTTACGTTGGACTGAGCCAGTTCTTTTGCCCAGGTACGCTTTCCATCAAGAATATCTCCATAACGCTGTACCATAATATGTCCGGCACCCAGCATATTGGTCAGCTCGCCCACCTTCTGCGCATATGCGATGGGCTGGTTAAACGGCTCGGTAAAGTTGTGGCTTACCAGGATAGAAAGGTTGGTATTCTCACTCTTCAGATCCTTAAAGCTGTGTCCATTTACAACTGCCAGATTGTTATCATAATTCTCCTGTGCTACAAATCCACCCGGATTCTGGCAGAAGGTTCTTACTTTATTCTTCCACGGCTTCGGATATCCGATCAGCTTTCCTTCATAAAGAACCTTGTTGACCATCTCCATGATCTCATTACGGCACTCCACACGCACACCAATATCTACTGTACCAGGCTTGTGCGCAATACCGTTCTCCTGGCAGACTTTCTCCAGCCAGTCAGCGCCGCGGCGTCCTGTTGCAATGACGATCTCATCACCAAAGATTTCTCTGACACCGGATCTGTCCTCAATGCGGACTCCCTTGCAGACATCATTTTCCAGAATAATATTATCACATTCCGTGTTGAAGAGCATCTCCACGCCCTTCTCCTGAAGATAATTCTGAATGTTCAGATAAAGCTGCTGCGCTTTCTCAGTTCCCAGATGACGGATCGGGCAGTTCACAAGCTGAAGTCCTGCACGGATAGCACGTTTACGGATCTCCTTGATCTCTTCACCTTCGTAGTTGCCTTCCACATGCTCGTCAGCACCGAACTCCAGATAGATCTTATCTGTATAGTTGATCAGTTCCTGAGCAAAATCTTCTCCGATCAGAGTTGGCAGATCTCCGCCTACTTCATAAGAAAGACTCAGCTTTCCATCGGAGAATGCGCCTGCGCCGGAGAATCCGGTAGTGATCATGCAGTTCGGCTTACAGTTCATACATTTGCCGGTCTCTGCTTTCGGGCAGTGTCTCTTATCTACCGGCTTTCCTTTTTCCACCATCAGGATCTTCTGATCTGGTTTGTGACGGATCACTTCCAGAGCAGTAAAAATACCGGCCGGTCCGGCTCCTATAATAATTACGTCATATTTCATGAGTTTTCCCCCTGTATTTTTCTCGCAGGTCCAGACGGACCGCACATCAGTATACCATAACTTTTTCACTTTGCAAGTGTTTTCACAATTTTCCATAATTATTATAGTATGTCAACGAGAAAATGTCAAAATGATTGCTCTGTTCACAGAGCCGGTCAGTTGTCACAATTCAGTGTTGAATCATATTTTCTGCAAAAATGCCATATCCTTTCGCCGGATCATTGACAAACACATGTGTCACCGCTCCTATGAGCCGACCGTTCTGCAGGATCGGTGACCCGCTCATGCCCTGGATCACACCGCCGGTCAGTGCCAGCAGATCCGGATCTGTCACATAGAAGATCATGCCTTTGTTCACATCACTCTCATTCATCCGAAGCTCCTGGATCTGGATTTCATAATCCTTCAGTTCTCCGGAAACAGAACTTCTGAGCACTGCCCTGCCGGTCCGCACCTCCTGCTTAAATGCCACCTCCACAGTCTCCGTTCCCAGCATTCGCAAAAGCCTGCCTTCTGCCTGACCGAAGATTCCTCTGGATGTATTTTCCCTGATCACACCCTCCGCATGACTGTCAGAATACGTGATCATGCCGCTCAATTCACCAGGCGTACCTCTCTGACCACGAACGATTTTCAGAATACTGGTGTCATAGAGCATCCCGCCGGAGACTGTCAGCAGTTTTCCTGTATCCGTGTCGGTAATGCCATGTCCCAGTGCGCCAAAAGCTCCCTGTCTGGTTGCATAGGTCAGTGTTCCGATCCCCTGCACATCATCCTTGACCCAGATTCCAAGTTTATAAGCTCCTTCTTCTGTCTCCACTGCCTGCAGACGCACCCGCAGAGTCTCGTCTCCACGCTTCAGTTTCAGGATCATGATTTCATCCTGAATCTCCTGCACACAGCGGATCAGCTCTTCCTTTGTATTTATCTGACAGCCATTGACAGCCAGAATATAATCCCCACTTTGTACAATACTGCCTGCCGGCTCCCTTACCAGCCCCTCTTCTGTCTCCACCACGGCTGTTCCCACCACGTAGACACCATCTGTCTCCAGGTAGATTCCCACTGGAATACCGCCGGGGATCACCCGGGGTCTTTGCAGCGTCTGCACTGACACTTGTTTGAAGCCCAGATCCACCACCTGCACCTCTTCTTCTGTTCCCACACGGATCACATCAGGAACCCGGGTCTGAAGATACCATTTACAATAAAAAAACAGTGTCGCAACACTGATCACAAGGGCGCCCCACAGACAGGCTCTATAAACTTTCAGACGGTTCATGCAGCCACACCTTTCTGTCATTATTTCCTAAACATAGTGTCTGCATAAAACCGTCTGATTTTACTGGAAAATGTTGCTATTCTTCAGAGTCATGCACATGTTTAATAAATATGCGAGTTATGCTTGCATATTCGAGCATATTTTTAAACATGTATATGGCGAGAAGCCATCATGAGCAAAAATGGTGCCTCGAAGAGGCATTTTTGCGAATTGACTCTGAAGAATCACCTACGCTCTTTAAACTTCTGCGCCAGTTTCTTCATCTCTCTGGCATTATCGATCACTGCATCCGTGATCTGGGCACCGCCAAGGATCCGCGCCAGTTCTTCCACGGACTCCTGTTCATCAAGCAGCCGGATTCCTGTCTGGGTGCTGCCATCCACCGCTCGTTTTTCGATACAGTAGTGGCTGTCTGCCATGGATGCAAGCTGTGCCAGATGGGTGATGCAGATGACCTGTCTGCTTCGTCCGATCAGCGCCAGCTTCTCTGATACCTTCTGTGCCGTTCTGCCGCTGATACCTGTGTCGATCTCATCAAAGATCACTGTCTCAATGGCATCCTGATCTGCCAGCACCGTCTTGATAGCCAGCATCACACGGGATAACTCACCGCCGGATGCGATCCTGCCAAGAGGCTTCAAGGATTCACCCGGATTGGTGCTAATCAGAAATTCTACATCATCTGCTCCGTCTGCCCCCGGCTCTTCCATCCGCTGTACAGCAATTTCAAATTCCACATCCAGAAAATTCAATTCTGCCAGCTGCGCTTTCATAAGTTCTGCCAGCCGACCTGCAGCATGCTCTCGGATCTCATGTGCCTGATCGCAGAGACTCATCTGCACCTCTCCTGCCTTTATAAGCTCTCGCTCCAGCTTTTCCTTATGCTCGCCAAGATTCATCAACAGGTCAAGCCGTTCATTCCGTTCCTGTGCTGCCGCCTGGATCTCTTCGATGGTCTGTCCATATTTGGCTTTCAGATGATTGATCTGATTCAGACGTTCTTCTGTCTCCTGGTATTCCTGCTCAGAGAACTCCAGATCCTCCATACAGCTTTCCAGCTCTCGTCCAAAATCTGAAAGCATGGCATCCAGTTCCTGAAGCTGGGAAGAGAGACTTTCCATCTCTTTTCCATAACGCTCCACACCGGATAATTCCCTGCAGGAACGACCAATGAGTTCCGTGGCACTGGGTTCGCCGTCCATGCAGAGTTGCTGCACGATGCCAAGTGCCTCCACGATCCTGCGGCTGTTGCTCATCTTGCGGAAGCGCTCTTCCAGTTCCTCATCTTCCCCGACCTTCAGATTTGCTTCCTCGATCTCCTGCACTTCAAATTCCAGTAAAGACTGTTCTCTCATCCGGTCATTTTCATCCATAGAAGCTTCTTCCAGTTCCCGGCGAAGCTTTTTTACAATATCGTACTGCTTCCGCAGCGCTTTTTTCACATCTGCCAGTGCTTCTGCGGCATATTCATCCAGAATCTCAAGATGCTTCCGCTTATTCAATAATGACTGATGCTCATGTTGTCCATGGATATCGATGAGACAGGATGCCACATCTTTGAGCACAGAAGTGCTGACGGTCTCTCCATTGAGTCTGCAGATACTGCGACCCTTAGAGATCTTCCGGGACAGGATAACCTGTTCATCCTCTGCCGGAATACCAAGTTCCTCTAATTTATGCCGGATCTCCGGCCGGTCTGCCGTGAAGACCAGTTCTGAGAGCGCGTAGTCCGCATCCTCCCGCACCATTTCCCTGGGCACTTTTCCACCAAGTGCCATGGTCATGGAACCGATCAGGATTGATTTTCCTGCTCCCGTCTCTCCGGTCAATATATTCAGGCCCTCTGAAAAATCGATCTCTGCCTCACGAATCAAGGCCAGATTCTTTACATGCAGGTGCAGCAGCATCGGTTTTTCTACCTCCTTACGATCTTCTCCAGCTCCGCCATCACGGTCTGGGCATCTTCCATCGTCCGGATCGCACACATGATGGTGTCGTCTCCGGCGATGCATCCAACAATCTCTTTCCATCCGATATTATCAAGGGCTGTGGCAACAGCCATGGCCATACCGGACACGGTCTTGATCACCAGAATATTCTGCGCCTGATCCATGGAAACAAATGCTTCCCTTAAGATTCCCACGTACTTTTCTGCCATCTGGTGATCCTGATGGTTCAGAAGCACGTATTTCTGGCGACCATTCTTTCCCGGCACCTTGGACAGTGCCAGCTTTCTGATATCACGGGATACGGTAGCCTGCGTCACATCAAATCCTTCTTTTCGAAGCAGTTCTGCCAGTTCATCCTGAGTCTCGATATCATATTGTTCGATCAATTCAATGATTTTTTCATGACGTTTCAGTTTCATACCGCATATCCTTCCTGTCCTAATTTCTGCTCAGCTTGTTGCGGAGTACTTCCAGAAAGCTGACCTGATTGATCTTTAAGATCCGGGTCACTTCTCTGGACTTTTTGATTTCCACATAATCCCCTGTCTTCAATGGAAAAATCGCATCTCCATCAAAGGTTGCACATGCCTCATCTGTGTCTCCCCGTCTTCCCTTTCCGATCTCAATCCTGATGTGATCCTCCCCGGAAAATACAATGCTTCGGGAATTCAGTGTATGTGGGCAGATAGGTGTGAGCACCAGCATGGATGCTGTAGGGGAGATGATCGGTCCGCCCGCCGACAGACTATAACCAGTAGAACCTGTCGGTGTGGAGACGATCATACCGTCTGCCGTAAAGGAATTGAGATATTCTCCATTTACATAGACCTTATAATCTACTACACGAAGATTGCCGCTTCGATTGAGCACAATGTCATTCAGCGCAATATCACTGGCGATCTGCTGTCCATCCACACAGACACTTCCTCTGAGCATCATCCGGTCTTCCACCGTATAACTGCCTTCGATCAGTCGATCCAGTGCCGGCATAAGATTCTGCTCCTCGATCTCTGCCAGATACCCCAGATGTCCCAGATTGATCCCCAGAAATGGGATCTTTCTGCCAGCCAGTTCTCTGGCTGCCCGCAGCAGCGTTCCATCGCCGCCCAGCACAAGAATCCCGTCCACATTGCCGGAAGGAAGCTCACAATGAGCATTTCCATGCTCCTGCTCTTGTCCGCGTACCACACAGACCTGTCCCCGCTCGGTCAGATATCGCTTTGCCTGTTCTGCCAGCCGAAGACTCTCTTCTTTATCACTGTTTGCAATAATATAAAATGTTTTCATAACCCCTTACAGCGTCTGATGCGCCTGCTCCACAATTCTTTCCGGATCTACCGGGCAGCTCTCGGGAGCCATTCCCTCTTCCTGTTTCTTCAAGTGTGCCAGATATTCAATATTTCCCTCCGGTCCTTTGATCGGGGAAAATTCCAGATTCAATACAGAGAATCCAATGCTCAGCGCATATTCCAGCACCTTTTTGATAACTTCCAGATGGACAGATTTGTCACGGACCACACCTTTCTTACCCACCTGCTCTCTTCCTGCCTCGAACTGAGGCTTGATCAGTGCCACCACTTCTCCACCCGGGCACAGAAGCTCGCGCACCGGTTCCAGCACCTTGGTCAGAGAGATAAATGCTACATCAATCGAAGCAAATTCAACAGGCTCGCCGATCTGCTCCGGTGTCACATAACGAATATTCGTCTTTTCCATGCAGACCACCCGCTCATCCTGACGAAGCTTCCATGCCAGCTGTCCGTTTCCTACGTCTACAGCAAAGACCTTCTTTGCTCCATTCTGCAGCATACAGTCCGTAAATCCGCCGGTGGATGATCCTACATCCATACAGACCTTGTCATGAAGCTCCACATCAAAATGACTCATTGCCTTCTCAAGCTTTAATCCGCCACGGCTTACATATTTTAAAGGGCTTCCTTTTACTTCAATGACTGCTTTTTCAGGGAAGGACGCTCCTGCCTTGTCCTCTCGCTGTCCGTCTACAAATACATTTCCGGACATAATGATCGCTTTTGCTTTTTCCCTGGACTCTGCCAGTCCCCGTTCTACCATGAGAACGTCCAGTCTTGTCTTCATCGTCTATTTCTGCTCCTTTCGGCAGGTAATATATTTCTCAATGATCCGTTTGGTCACAGTCTGTGCATCAATACCTACTTCCTCATAGAGAAGTGCCACATTACCATGCTCCACATATTCATCAGGCAGAGAAATGTTCAGAAGCTTCACCGGAAGTTCCTGTTCCACTACATAATCCATGACCTTCTCGCCATAACCGCCGCTTCTTACATTTTCTTCCATGGTCACCAGCAGCTTATGGTCAGCGGAAAGCATATCCAGCACCTCTGTATCAATAGGCTTTACAAATCTTGCATTGACCAATGTACAGCTGTAACCGATCTCCTTTAAGTTCTTCCGCACCTGCTCAGCGATCTTCACCATATTTCCCACAGCCAGCAGCGCGATATCCTCTTCCTCGTAGATTACTTCACTCTTGCCGTATTCGACAGGCCGACGGTACTCTTTGAGTCCATCGTAAGCCTCGCCCCTCGGATACCGAAGAGCTATCGGTCCGTCAAACTCCACTGCGTATTTCAGCATATCAGACAGTTCCCATTTATTCTTCGGAGCCATAATATGCATATTGGGGATACTGGACAAATAAGACAAATCAAAGATTCCCTGATGGGTCTCCCCGTCGCTTCCTACCAGTCCTGCACGGTCGATGGCAAATACCACCGGCAGGTTCTGGATACAGACATCGTGCAACACCTGATCATACGCTCTCTGCAAAAATGATGAATACACTGCAAAGATCGGGCGCATGCCGCCTGCTGCCAGTCCTGCTGCAAAGGTCACTGCATGACCTTCTGCGATCCCCACATCAAAAAAACGATCCGGATAAATATTCTTAAACCGCTTCAGTCCGGTTCCATCCGGCATGGCTGCTGTGATGGCTACTACTTTCTCATTTCGCTGTCCCAGCTTCACCATACAAGTGGAAAATACATCCTGGTAATTGGCTTTTTTCTTCTTATTCAGAGGTAATCCGGTCTCAATATCAAAGGGCTCTGCGCCGTGAAATCTGGCTGGATGGCGCTCTGCCGGTACATAACCATTTCCCTTTCTGGTCAGTACATGAACCAGAACGGCTCCCTTTACTTTCTTTGCTTTATTCAGAATATCCTGAAGCTTTCCAATATCATGACCATCCACCGGTCCTAAATAGGTGATCCCCATATTTTCAAAGAGCATGCCGGGAATGAAGAGTTGTTTAATACCGCTCTTGGTCTTCTTCAGCTGGTTCGCCAGATGGCTGCCACCTGGGATCCTGCTCAGAGACTGCTCTACACCAGTCTTAAAATTCGTGTAAGCTTCATTGGTTCTAAGTCCGTTCAGATACTCGGACATACCGCCCACATTTTCCGCAATGGACATGTTGTTGTCATTGAGAATAATAATAAAATTCCGTTTCAGACGGGAAGCATTGTTCAGCGCCTCATAAGCCATGCCGCCAGTCAGCGCACCATCTCCGATTACGGATATCACATGCTCGTCACCGTCTTGCAGATCTCTGGCTGCCACCAGACCGATCCCTGCAGAGATAGAAGTCGAGCTGTGTCCCGTATCAAAACAGTCACAGTCACTTTCCTTTCTCTTGGGGAAACCACTCATACCGCCATATTTCCGAAGCTCGTCAAATCCTGACTTTCTGCCGGTCAGAAGCTTGTGCGTATAGGACTGATGTCCCACATCCCAGACTACCTTATCCTTCGGAAAATCAAAACACAGATGGAGTGCCATCGTAAGCTCTACCACACCCAGATTGGAGGCCAGATGTCCTCCGCTCCGGCTGATCTTCTCTACAAGAAAATGCCGGATCTCTTCTGCCAGTGTGTCATATTCTTCCGGTGGTATCTGTTTGATATCCCCTACCTGATTGATCTTTTCCAGCACCATATCGAATCCCTCTATTTCTCTCTATACACCAGAGATTTTATCAGTTCAGTCAGAAATACATTCTTATAAGGAAGGGACGCAAGTCCTTCAATGGCTCTTGCAGAGATCTCTTCCACATCCTTTTCTGCCTGTTTAAGTCCCTTTAATGTCACATACGTCGTCTTTTCATTTTTGTCATCACTGTGGATGGGTTTACCCAGCTCTTCCAGTGTGCTGGTCACATCCAGAATATCATCCCTGATCTGGAATGCGATTCCCACATCAGAAGCTACCTTCTCGATCACAGATACTTCTTCCTCAGAAGCTCCTGCCAGCACAGCTCCCACCATCATGGCCGCCTCCAGAAGCGCTCCTGTCTTCAGCTCGTAGATAAAATCCAGCCTGTCCTGGTCGATGGCATGCCCGGAGGACTGTACATCCACCACCTGTCCGCCGATCATACCATAGATTCCTGCCTTTCTGGACAGGATCTGCAGTGCCTTTGCCGTGCGGCGCAGATCTGTACTCTTATCGAACGCCTCTGCTGCGGTCTCAAAGGCATAGTTCAGAAGTGCATCTCCCGCCAGCACACCCATGGCATGTCCGAATTTTGCATGGGTGGTCAGCTTACCACGGCGGTACTCATCATTGTCCATAGCGGGCAGGTCATCATGCACCAGAGAATAGGTGTGGATCATCTCCATAGCTGCCATGAACGGCTCCACTTCCCTGCCTTCTCCTCCGAACATCCGATAGGTTTCCTGCATCAGCAGCGGGCGCAGACGCTTGCCACCTGCTGTCACACTGTAATTCATGGCTTCCATGATCTCATGCTGCGTACCGCTCTCCTCCGGCAGATAACTCTCCACGATCTTCTCAACAGCTGCCGTCTTACTTTTTAGTTCCTCACGAAAATTCATGTGTCTGTCCCTCCTCATCGATCTGAAGCATCTGCTTTTCCACATGATCGATGTTCTCGTTGCAAAGTTTCAAAAGCCCCATGCCCTCCTGATAGAGACCAAAGGACTCCTCCAGTGTCACATCTTTATCCTGCAGTTTCTCCAGCAGTGCTTCGATCCGGTCAAATGCCTCCTCCAGCCGAAACTGCTCCTGATCTGCTGTCTCTTTCTTCTTCGCCATATCAGCCGTTCCTTTCCAGACTGCGGATACCTTCCGTCCGCGCTACAACGGTTCCGTCCGTCACATGAATGGTCACTGCATCCCCTTCCTTCACCTGAGTGATGGAGGTCAATGCTTTTCCATCAGGGCTCTCTGTATATGAGTATCCCTGCTGAAGCTTCTTCAAAGGGGAACAGCCATCCAGCCGCTCCGCATATAATGCCAGCCTGTGCCGCCGGTCTTTTACTTTATCTGAAAATGCCTGCCGCATTTTATCATTCAAATCTGCTGCATATTGCCGCTTCTCCCGAAGCTGATACTGTGGGCTTGCCTGCAAAAGCCGCGCCTGCAGGTATCTTGCCCGGTCACGGTTCCTTACTATCTTCTGCTCCACCCGGTCTGCCAGCTGATTCTTAAAGATCCGTACACTCTCCACCAGCTGACGGTAATCCACCACAGCCAGCTCCGCTGCTGCGGATGGGGTCGGTGCCCGAAGATCCGCCACATAATCTGCAATGGTGGTGTCCGTCTCATGACCCACCGCCGAGATCACCGGTGTGCGACACTCGAAGATAGCACGCGCCACGATCTCCTCATTGAATGCCCACAGATCCTCAATGGATCCACCGCCACGCCCGACGATCATCACATCCACACCGTAAGCATCCAGCGTCTGTATTCCCTTTACAATGCTCTCTGCCGCCTGATCCCCCTGCACCAGAGCCGGGTAGAGGATCAGCTGCACATAAGGATTCCGCCGTCTGCTGATGTTCATAATATCACGGATCGCGGCTCCTGTTGGGGCTGTCACGATCCCGATCTTCCGATTATAAAATGGGATAGGCTGCTTATACTCTGCGGAAAACATCCCCATCTCTTCCAGCTCCCGCTTGAGCTGTTCGTACCTGCGGTACAGATCTCCTTCTCCGTCCGGCAGGATCTCTCTGGCATAGAGCTGATAACGCCCGTCCCTCTCGTAGACACTGACGCTTCCCAGCACGATCACCTTCTGCCCTTCCTGCATACGGAAGGTTAACCCTGTGCGCCGTTCTCCCGCGAACATCACACAGGCTATCGCCCCGGACTCATCCTTCAGGGAAAAATATATGTGTCCGGATGTATGATATTTGCAGTTGGATACTTCCCCTTTTACATAGATCCGGTTCAGCATGAAATCCTGTACAAACATATTTTTAATATAGGCGTTCACCTGTCTGACCGAATACACATTTTTCGCCATCTCTATGCCTCTTGCGCTTTAAGCCTCTTTACTGGAAAGTTTTGCC
The DNA here is from genome assembly GCF_040096225.1 of Hominiventricola aquisgranensis. NCBI lineage: Bacteria > Bacillati > Bacillota > Clostridia > Lachnospirales > Lachnospiraceae > Hominiventricola > Hominiventricola aquisgranensis. The sequence goes on from NZ_JBBMFC010000005.1 coordinate 25,325, forward strand.
AGAACTGCGTTGACAAATGCAGGAGATTCATCTCCACCGAATTTTTTTGCAAGCTCCACTGCTTCGTTGATCGCCACGCGCTCTGGAATATCCTCGTCATATTTCATCTCGTATACACCCAGACGAAGGATCGTCAGATCCACCTTGTTCATACGCGACAGCTTCCAGCCTTTGGAATACTTCTCCAGCAGCTCGTCGATCTCCGGGAGCTTCTCCACGATCTTCTTGTATTTTTCTTCAATATAGGTCTCGTCCTTTGGCTCTACGATCTCTTCTTCTTTCATATCGTCCACATACAGACTCACCTGCTCTGCCATCTCATCCTGTCCATTAAATTCCACACGGAACAGAAGCTGGAAAATATGCTCTCTTAATTCTCTTCTCTTCATCCTTGCCTCCCATATTCATTTCCTGTACGATTAAAAAAGGATGCCTCTTGAGACATCCTTCTTACTTTGTCCAACCTTATTCCAGCACGATGCCGGCCACGCGGACATTCACTTCGGACACCTTCATGCCGGTCATGTTCTCGATTGCTGCCTTTACCTTGTCCTGCACGATGCCGGATACCTTGAGGATATTCGCTTCAAACTCCAGGTTCAGCGCCAGATCAACCTTCACGTCGGTATCTGTCACTTCTACTTTCACACCCTTGGACAGGGTCTTCATTCCCATCATGGAAACCAGTTCATTCTTAATATTGCCTGCCATGGATGCAACTCCACGTACATCAGTGGCCGCCATACCTGCGATAATGGCAACGACCTCATCTGCAATACGAACTTCTCCACGATCTCCATCTATCTTCAATACATGTGTAGCTCTGTCTATCTTCTCCATATTCCTACCTCCTGAATATCCGATGCTTTTGTATTAGTATACCAAAAACATACACCTTTGAAAAGGGGAAATTTAGCGTCCAAACTCGGAAAGAATCAGTCCTTCGTTGCGGTCCAGCGTCATGCCGATGCTCCAGCTGTTGACCCACAGAAGCAATGGTCTTCCCTTCAGATCACGGATCTTCTTCATGTCGGAGGTACCGCTGATCTTGTCCATATCGATCTGCTCATTTTCGATCCAGCGGATGTGCTCATAAGGCAGATTTTCCAGACGGATCTCCACATTATATTCATTTTCCAGACGGTATTTCAACACATCGAACTGCAGAACACCTACCACACCTACAATGATCTCTTCCATACCGGTATTGTACTCCTGGAAGATCTGGATTGCACCTTCTTGGGCGATCTGCTCGATACCTTTGACGAACTGCTTTCTCTTCATGGTATCGATCTGACGGACTCTTGCAAAATGCTCCGGTGCGAAGGTTGGGATACCTTCATACTGTACCTTATGATTTGGCATACAGACCGTGTCTCCGATGGAGAAAATGCCCGGATCGAACAATCCGATAATATCTCCTGCATAAGCCTCATCCACGATCTTACGATCCTGCGCCATCATCTGCTGCGGCTGGGACAGACGGATCTTCTTGCCATCCTGCACATGAAGCACTTCCATGCCTGCCTCAAACTTACCGGAACAGATTCTCATAAATGCAATACGGTCGCGGTGTGCTTTATTCATATTTGCCTGGATCTTAAAGATGAATCCAGAGAAGGAATCCTCCATAGGATCGACCATGCCCACATCTGCTTTTCTCGGAAGCGGGGAGGTGGTCATCTTCAGGAAATGCTTCAGGAAGATCTCCACACCGAAGTTGGTCAGGGCGGATCCGAAGAATACCGGTGACAGTTCTCCTTTGTCTACCATCTCCTGATCAAATTCTGCGCTGGCTCCATCCAGAAGATCAATCTCGTCCATGAGCTTTTCCTTCTGGCCTTCCAGCAGCACGCCGTCGGCCTCGTCCATGGAAAGTACCAGGTCTTCACCTTCCTTGGTACCCTTCTCCGTATCGGAGAACACATGGATCTTCTGGCTCTCACGGTCATAGACTCCCTTGAATTCCTTACCGGAACCGATGGGCCAGTTGATCGGACATGTTGCGATTCCCAGCTCTTTTTCAATATCATCCAGCAATTCAAAGGTATCCATGGCATCACGGTCCATCTTGTTGATAAAGGTAAAGATCGGGATATGTCTCATGACACAGACCTTGAACAGCTTTCTGGTCTGTGCCTCCACACCTTTGGATCCATCGATAACCATCACGGCAGAATCAGCCGCCATCAGAGTACGGTAGGTATCCTCAGAGAAATCCTGGTGTCCCGGAGTATCCAGAATGTTGATACAGTAGTTGTCATAGTTGAACTGCAGAACAGAAGAGGTTACAGAAATACCTCTCTCCTTCTCGATCTCCATCCAGTCAGACACTGCATGTCTTGCGGTTGCTTTTCCTTTTACAGAACCAGCCAGATTGATGGCTCCTCCATATAATAAGAACTTCTCCGTCAGGGTTGTCTTACCCGCATCCGGATGCGAAATGATCGCAAATGTTCTCCTCTTTTCAATCTCTTTTCTTATATCTGCCACGATAGTTCCTCCTCATCGCATCTACATCTTTGCATATTCCGTTTTAGTATAGGGCAAAGAGAGGTAGGTGTCAAGGTGGGAATTTATCTGCTGAAGCTGTCCCCATGAAGCTGATCTTAGATAAAAATAAGTAAGAAAGAGGAATCTATTTTCGTCACAATTTCAATTAACTTCACATTTTTTTAAGAATTCTTAGGATTTCCTGCTATTGTTTTCTTTTTTAGCATATGCTATGATACCGAAAAACAGGAATAATGACTGATGTTGCGTATTTTGCAAGACGCAGGAGGTTTCATATGCTTGCACGATTCAAAGGATTGAAAGAGAAATATCCGTATTATTGGGTCTCTCTCTATTTTGTATTTTATATGATCTGGTTCGCATGGGTAGAAAGCCGGGCCAATCTCCCCTATCATGTGATCCATTTTTCACTGGATGATTACATTCCGTTCTACGAATATTTTGTAATTCCATATATATTATGGTTTGGCTATATCGCAGTGGTATATCTGTGGCTGTTCTTTCACGACAAGTCCGCATTTTTTAAATACATTGCGGTAATCTATACGGGAATGACACTGTTTCTGATCATTTCCACCATTTATCCCAATGGACACCTGCTGCGGCCGACAGAATTTTCCAGAAACAACATTTTTATCCGGCTGGTGTGCTTCATCTACTGGGCAGATACTTCCACAAATATTCTTCCAAGCATTCATGTGTTCAATTCCATCGCCGCACATGTGGCAGTCATGAATGCACCGGAACTGAGAAATAAAAAGTGGACAGTCCGCGGATCGCTGATTTTATGCGTATCCATCATTCTGTCCACCATGTTCATCAAGCAGCACTCCTGCATAGATGTGATGCTCGGTATCCTGCTCGGTATTCTTATGAATTATGCAGTGTACCGTACCTCGTTCCTAGTTAAAGCCCATGACTTTATTGGCAAGCTTGTACGCGAGAACCGAGACCTTTCTCCCTCCCTTTCCAGGGATGTTCATAGCACGGCCAAAGATGCCGAAATATAATTTGTAATAAAGACCTGCGTCCTTCTTCTTGAGGTACTGCCACAGGTCTTTTTTCTTGTCCAGACTTTCCTGTGTTCCTGAACGGATCAGCATGATAGAAGAAACGGTCATCATAATATCCAGATAACTGGTCATATATTTTCTAAGCTTCGGATTCTGGATTGTGCGAAGGTCATACTGATCGATCATGATCTTGTTGACCTTGATCTGCTGATCCACACGTCCGATCATCACCTGTTCATTGACAGACTGATCTGATCTTCCGATGAAGTAGTGATACAGATCCAGATCCATATAGTACAGATTTTTCACATAGGGCAGTGGATAATAAACGAAAATGTTATCCACATAGAAGGTATGCTGCGGCAGCTCCAGTCCACAGTTTTTCAACATCTGTGTGCGGTAAATGACGGAGTGCATCAGAATATACTGTCCCAGATGAAAATGCTTTGCATCCTTCCAGGTAAACACCTGATCCTGAGGAAATACATTTGCATAACGGATCGCCTTCTTATGTTTTGCGCCCTGCTTATCGTAAATGTAATTGCAGAGCATCATATCTACATTCTGTCCCTCTCTTACCAGTTCAGCAAGTTTATCCAGCACCTTCGGATAATTTTCCTTGTCCAGCCAGTCATCACTGTCTACAACCTTGAAATAAAGGCCGGTTGCATGTTTCAGACCGGTGTTGACCGCCTGACCATGTCCTCCATTTTCCTGATGGACTGCCTTAACGATTCCCGGATATTTTGCTGCATACTCATCAGCAATCTCAGCCGTACGGTCTTTGGTAGATCCATCATCTACAATGATGATCTCCACTTCGTCTCCGCCCGGAAGCAGGGATTCGATACAGTTTCTCATATATCCTTCTGAATTATAACAGGGGACTGCGATTGACAAAAGCTTCATATTACACCTCTTTATCCTTTTTTATCTTGTCTGTCAGTTCCAGTGCTTTGAGCACCATAGCATCAATATTATAATATTTATATTCTGCAAGCCGGCCAAGCAGCCATACATTCGGGATATGCTCCACCAGCCCGCGGTACTGCTCATACAGCTTCTGGTTTGCCTCATTTGCAATGGAATAATACGGGATCTCACCCTCTGCTCCTGTATATGCAAACGGGTACTCTTTCACGATCGTAGTGCCCTCTGCCTTCTGTCCGGTCAGATATTTGAACTCGGTAATACGGGTGAAATCTTCACTGACCGTATAATTTACCACACTGTGTCCCTGATAATCCGGCTTGTCATAATATTCAAAATCGAACCGCAGGGAACGGTACGGCAGCCGTCCGAAGCGGCAGTCAAACAGTTCATCCAGCGGACCTGTATAGATCACATCACCGGTAAATGCCTGTCCGTCAAGAGATACGCTTCCTTCTGAAAATGTCACACGGCTTCTGGCATCCACACCGGTCTCCACAGTGATATTCTCATGATCCAGCATTTTTTCAAACATCAGTGTATATCCATGAAGAGGCATGCCCTGCCACGGTTCCTGGAAATACCGGTTGTCATGGGAGATCAGCACCGGCACACGGCCTGTCACAGCCGGATCGATCTGCTCCGGCGTCTGTCCCCACTGCTTCATAGTATAATGAAGAAAAATATTTTCATAAACATAGTCAGCGATCTCACGGATCTCAGGGTCTTCATGCTCCCGAAGCTTCAGGATCGGCACACGGCTCTCCAGTCCAAATGCATCGATGAGCTTCTTCTCCAGTGCATCCGCTTTCTCCTGCTCATATACCATATGAAGGGTGTTCAGGTTGAAGGGCACCGGGATCAGCTTGCCATGGACATTTGCCACAACCTCATGTCCAAATGCATACCAGTCCGTAAAACGCGAGAGATAGTCATACGCTTTCTGCTCCTTTGTATGGAAAATGTGCGGTCCATACTTGTGGATCAGGATTCCATGTTCATCCTTCTCGTCATAGCAGTTGCCGCCGATATGGTCTCTCTGCTCCAGTACCAGCACCTTTCTTCCAGATTCTGCCAGATCCCTGGCTGCCACACAGCCAGCCACACCGGCACCAATGATCACACTATCAAACATATCCTACTTACCTTCCTTGTACTTTTCCTGTCCCAGAGAAATGTTAAGATACTCTGCATATGCGGCAAATGCGGCAGGAATCGGATAATGCTCCTCCGTCTCCTTCACATCCACAAACAGCAGCCCTTCCTGGTCCATGTTTTCTGTCTCTTCCAGACTGATCGCATAACCGGTCATGTGCCATTCCACATGGCTGAAAATATGCTTTGCTCCCGTTAAAGGCAGAATACGAAGCGGCGCATATCCCCATGCCTTCACCTGGGCAAGAACTTCTTCCTCACTTAAATGTCCCTCTAATCCTGGCAGTTCGTATAAGCCTGCCAGCAGTCCTTTGGACGGACGCTTGCGGATACCGACCCGGTCTCCTTCCTTCAGGATCAGGATCGTCCGGTCTTCGATTCTACGCTCTCTTTTCACCTTTTTCTTCGGAAGTTCATCCACGATTCCCTTCTTATATGCCTCACACAAAAATGCCAGCGGACAGATCTCACATTTTGCCTTTCCATTAGGCACACACACGATGGCTCCGATCTCGATCAGGGCCTGATTAAAATCTCCTGCCCGATCTGCCGGAATGATCTTCTTCACTTCTGCTTCCATGGCAGTCTTTACCGACTGCTTCAGCACATCCTCATAGCTGGCTGTCACACGGGACAACACTCGTAATACATTCCCGTCCACCGCAGGCATGGGTATGCCAAATGCAATAGAGCTGACTGCTCCTGCTGTGTAATGTCCCAGCCCCGGCAGGCTTAAAAGCTTCTCATAGTCCGCCGGAAAATCGCCGCCATATTCGGACACGATCACCCTGGCTGCTTTCTGCATGTTGCGGACCCGGTTATAATATCCAAGTCCTTCCCACAGCTTCAGAAGCTCGTCCTCCGGTGCCTCTGAGAGTGCCTGCACATCCGGCAGTGCTTTGATGAACCGCTCAAAAAATGGTTTGACCGCTTCTACGCGTGTCTGCTGTAGCATGATCTCAGATACCCACACCCGATAGGCTGCAGTATCTTCTCTCCACGGAAGCACCCGCGCATGCTTATCATACCATGAAAGGAGCGGCGTTACAATCTGTTCAAGCACGATATCTACTCCTTAACTTCTTAAGTTTTCTAAAGATGACTATTCTAATGGGTTATGAATACTACAGCCGAACCTCCACCATCTGATCTGCTCTGATGGATTCCGGCGTCACCTGACAATCCACTGCCAGCACCTGCACGCCTGCTTTTTCTGCCCTTCGGAGTGCTTCTCCAAATGCTGGATGTGTCCGGTCGTTGGGTTCCAGATAACGGATTCCTTTCATCTGGATTACAAATAAGATCCCTGCCTCATAGCCATCTTCCATGCAATGGATCAGTTCCTCCACATGCTTCACACCCCGTTCGGTCGGTGCATCGGGAAATCTTGCAACTCCGTCTTCCTCCAGAGTCACACCCTTAACTTCCAGAAACAGACGATGTTCTCCCTGCTCCAGATAAAAGTCAAACCGGGAATTGCCGTATCGGGTCTCTGGACGGATTGATGTGGTCATGTCGTAGCATTCTAATACATCTGCTGCCCATCCTTTAACAGCTGATGCCTGTCCGGCACGCACCAGACCGCCGCCTCGGATCCATTCTTCTGCGACTCTGTTCGGTATCTGGGAATCCATATTGATGATGGTTCCTGCCTTATCCACAGCGATCAGATCCAGTGCCGTCTTACGATTCGGGTTTTCATTTCGCTGCGCCCAGATCCTTGCCTCGGGTACCAGAAGTTCCCGGCAGCGCCCCGTATTTTTTACGTGACAGATCTCAATCCCCCGGGAAGTTTCCACCTGTGCTATGAACCGATTAGGTCTTGATTTAAATATTGCTTCTTCTATTCTCTCGTAAATCATGGAGTTAGTATAGCACAAATGCTTGATTTCTCTCAATGTTTTTATTAGAATGATGCAAGGGTCGAAAGCCGGAAACCACGCTGCGCTTGCGCATAAGTGGTTTTATGGCTTAGCGACCCGCTCCGACATGAGGATAACAGTGGGGCGTATGCCACACGATATCCGAATGACGGGCAGGATTGCGAGAGTGCGTAGCACGTAGCAATCCGTAATGCATCATTCAAACTCGATAATTACTATTAGAAGGTAAAGGAGAACATTATGAAAACTGATGGAATTATTTTAGATATAGACGGAACCCTGTGGGATTCCACACCGATCGTGGCAAAAGCCTGGAATGAAGTCATTGCCCAAAGAAAAGATGTGCCAGTCCGTCTGACCGCCAAACAGCTGACCGGTCTCTTCGGCCGCACATTGGAGGTGATCGCAGATATGGTCTTCCCCTTTTTAGAAAAAGAAGATCGTTATACCCTTATCAATGCCTGTTGCGACCGGGAACATGAACTGCTCTACGAATGCGACGATGACATTCTCTATCCCGGTGTAGCTGACACCATCCGTTCCCTGTCCGCAAAAGTGCCTCTGTTTATCGTAAGCAACTGCCAGAGCGGATATATTGAGCTGTTTCTTAAAAAGACCGATCTTGGTTCCTTCATCACAGACTTTGAGTGTGCAGGAAATACCGGACATCCCAAGGGATACAATATCCGCTTAATCGCAGACAGAAATCATCTGGAACATCCGGTCTATGTGGGCGATATCGACGGAGACCGCGTGGCATCCGAAGAAGCTGGCGTTCCATTCTGTCATGCCTCTTACGGATTCGGTGAAGTCGATCACGCAGATTATGTGATCAAAAATTTTTCTGAATTAAAAAGCATATTTGAATAAAACTCAATACATGAATCATCAGTGTAAAATACTATAAAACTTCTATTTTACATTGATGATTCTTCTTTTTTTTGTCATAACCAATTCCAACTGCAAGAATTCGACCCGTATATGGATCATCATCTCCAATCTTTCCCTTGAATTTTAAAGCATATCTTTTTTCTTTAATTTGTTGAATTGCTTCTTCTGGTGTATGATCTACCTTTAATTCCAAAATCATGCAATCTGCTTTCTTATCCTCTGGATAAAAAATAAAATCCACATATCCAATTCCTGCTTTTTCTTCCCGTTCAATACGATATTGATCCCTTGCCGACAAATAAACCAAATTTACGATTGCTGATAGCTCAGTCTCATGATTGTAAGATAAAATAGGAACTTCTGTATCATGAACATATCCAAGGATTTTTTCCATCGTTTTGGTATCTCCAGCCAATGTTGCTGCAAGCATCTTGTCTGATTCTTTCGCAAGTCGATATACATAACCCAAAGATGGCTCCTTTAGCAGCATTTCATCAAATTTTTCCATCAACTCCCGGTTTGGTATGCTGACTTTTCCATCTCCATAACTCAAAAACCCATACACAACCATAGCAGAAAAAATTTCATCCTTGGTAGCCAGATTCATGGAAGTAGATGCATACTCCTGCACTTTTGCTGGTACAGCTTCTCCAGCTGCCATCAATGCAAGGTCATCTCTCACATCCGCCACATTATGCTCAATATAATAGAAAATTTCATCATAAGGGCCTGCACTGGTCCAGTAATTTCCAAGATTATTAAACTGTAATGCAAATACAACAGACCTTGGATTGTACACTCGTACTCCAGATTTCGTCTGATAACCATTGTACCACTGCCTTAAGCCATCTCTGGTAACACATGGCAATAATTTCTGCTGTTTGCAATTCTCGAGATATTTGTCAAAAAGCCTGTCAACTTCCTCATCCGTAAAGCCAAAATACTGGCTGAACATAGATTGATTGACCATAGTAAATTCCGCGAACATATTCAGTTCAGATCCGCTGGAATACTTCGCAATTGGAAGAATACCTGTCATATAGGTGAACTGTACATAAGGTTGATCCTTAAGCAGTGTATTTAAAAAAGAAATATAACGGTGCTTATCCGTATCCGTAATATATTTCTTATGAAAAATACAATCCCACTCATCCAGCACAAAAATAAAACGATCCCCTGTCTGATTAAAAATTCTGGTAAAATCTTCTGTAACAGAGCCTTTTTCCCTGAATACAATCTGTGAATATGCCTGATGCAGATCTTCTCTGAGCAGTTCCTTGATCGTATCAATATATTCCTGATAGCTATCGCTGTCCTCATTATTTTTGCTGAAATCTATATAAATCATATTATAATGATTTAAGTTTTCTGCATAACCAGAAACTTCTGAAATATTCAATGAGTCAAAAATGTTTCCTGCCTCATTGCCTTTTCCGAAAAATGCTCCTATCATATTTGCCGCCATCGTTTTTCCAAATCGACGAGGTCTTGTAATACAGATGTGTGAATTTCCTGCAGCCACCATAGGAAACAATTCCTTCAAAAGCATGGTTTTATCCACAAAATACGGTTTCTTTATCTCACTTTTATATAAAGAAAATGCCGATGTACTATTCAAATAGAATCCCATGTTCACACACCCCGCTTTCATTTCTTCTATGATAACAAATGCCAGATAAAACCGTCAACTCTGATTTCTCCTACATTTTCACAATGAAAATAAATCTCTCACCTGCATCTCGGTCTTCTCAAGTACATCATCCACCACACCTGCAGACCGCAGATATTGGTATTCATCTCTGGTTCCAGTGCCATGCGGGACAAGATATGCTCCCGCATCACTGCCCAGTCCGATATGCGCCCCCAGCTTCGCCGCCTTTTTTACATTTTTCATCTGCATATCCAGATTTTTCTGGATCTCTTCATCCGGGAACCGACCACAGCCCAGCAGATTTCCTACTGGTGCAAAGGTTGGAAACCAGGCCGTACCGCGCTCTGCCAGAAGCGACAGCGTCTCATCTTCCATGAAAAACCCATGTTCCAGACTGTCCACACCCGCTTCCAATGTTTCATAACAGGTCCGGTCACCGTTGCAGTGCGCCATTACTGCCATTCCGGCTTCATGAGCCGTATCGATCATGAATCGGATCCATTCCCTGTCAAGTCCCGGTTCTGTCAACGTTCCTGCATGAGCAAAATCCAGAATCCCGCTGACCATGATTTTGATAAAATCTGCGCCTTCTTCTTTAGCCTGTTTTACCAATTGCTCATATTCTGTCCGATCTGCAAACGGATGTCCTACGATTCCACCATAATGTCCTTTCAGGTGAATGGCAAACACCGGTGTCCGATAGTCAATGCCATATTCCGCTGCCACGGATCTAGCATAGCGCGAAGCTCCCCAGGCATCTCCCCCATCTCTCACAAATGTGATCCCTGCTTTCTGATATGCCTCCAGATGGGTTCTCACTGCCTCCTGACATACTCCATTCTTATGCAGTGCTACTGCCGCTTTATAATTCATTCCGTCCATGATCACATGGGCATGACATTCTCCAAACATGCGGTTCATCTCCTTCTCTGTCGTTCATTTTACCATGTTTTCTGTCATTTTTCCATGTCTGACATCCCAACATGTCTTTTTACGGATACATGGAAAAATCCAGTGTCCGCTCATATTTTTCTGCCGCCGGGTCTTTCATCTCATAGATGCGTCTCCACTCCTTTGTCTCGTCATTTCTGGCTGTCTCGGACTGATTTCGATAGAGGAATCCCATAATCTGATAGCAGTCGATCCAGATCTCATTGTCACTATCCTTCTGGGATTCATCAAAGATGAGCTGCATACCAACATGCAGATGTGTCTGGTCAATGTTGTTGACATCTTCTTTGGTGCTATAACCGGTATGTCCCATGTAACCGATCACATCCCCTGCCAGCACTACCGATCCTTCCTTCAATTCCGGCTGATAGGGAAATCCTTGCCGCAGATGGGCATAGTAATAATACCGTTTCTTATCAAAACTGCGGATCCCAATGCGCCAGCCTCCATACTGATTCCAACCAAGCGCCTCCACATATCCAGATTCCACACAGACCACCGGTGTTCCCACCTGACCCATCATATCGTGTCCCAGATGTTCCCTCCGATAACCGTAGCTGCGTGATGCACCAAAATCATCATAATCCGTATAGGGAAATCCCTTTGCAATGGGATGAAATGCTTTCAGCCCATAACGCTTCTGTGTAACCTTTCTTCCCTGTGCATCCGGCTCCTCAATCTCATATTCACCTACCATTCCTCCCAGTACCGTCTCATAAACTTCTCTGTAATATGGAAAATATTCAAGATCCTCCGTCAGTTCTTCCAGCTTCTTCCCGGCTTCTGCTTCCATCTCCAGTTCTTCCATGCATTTGCAGACCGTCCGGTCATCTCCAAACTTTCCACCTGTATGTGCCGCTGTCCATGCCAGCAGATCGATCCAGCTGATATGCCGATCCGTTCCGTATGTATCCCGATCATACTCATAGCTCTCTGTCAGAGCAAACTTGGAGACCGTAAAGTCCACCCACTTGATATAGTCTTTTGTTGTATTCTCTTCACTTTCTTTGTCTGCATTTTCGCTCATCTGTGTTTCCTCAATCTGACCATTTTTCTTTGCCAGATTACTGGAAGTCAGTACCAGAATCTCTTCGTCTTCAGAAGTCTGCTCCGTCAGAATCTTATCTACTAAAGCAGTTAGTCTATCCTTCTTCACAGACCAGAAACAAGTGCTTCCAAACACCGCCAGAATCAATAAATCAGTGATAATAACCTTCTTCAAAACTGCTGTATTCTCATCCTTTTTTCATCATTCTATGTGTAAAAAAAGGGTTTCATGTCCACTTAATTTTTATTTGACACCCCCCGTAAACTGTGGTAGTCTAATCATGTGCCGTTTGGCACGATTTATTTTAAGGAGGTACCATGATGAACAAAGGTACAGTAAAGTGGTTCAACAATCAGAAAGGATACGGATTTATCTCTGATGAGCAGGGAAATGATGTATTCGTTCATTACTCAGGTCTGAACATGGATGGATTCAAATCCCTCGAAGAAGGCCAGGCTGTTGAATTCGAAGTAGTTAACGGAGCAAAAGGACCGCAGGCTACTAACGTAACCAAACTCTAATCTGAACATTTACAGATTCTTATGTTAAAATAAATATAAGCACACTGTTCTTATATGTGTTTGAATTTGAGAATTATGCAGAATGCTGGGACTGGAAAAAACAGAAACCCCTCAGAGTTGCCACTCTGAGGGGTTTCGTTTGTTTTTTGAACCATTATGGAACTATTTTCTCTCTTGCCTATTGGCATTGTAGCATATGCCTTTTTCCATTGCAATATTCTTTTATCTTCCAAAATAACGGTCAATGCCGTCTGCAATACCTGCCGCCATCAGATTCTGATAATCATCAGTAGCCATCTTCAGATCTTCATCTGGATTGGTCATATAACCCATCTCGATAATGGTCACCGGCACACTTGCCCAGTTGATGCCGCTCATGGTGTCAGTTTCCCACACACGTTCTCTCTTTGCACCGGTCTTTTCCACGAAGCAGTCAAGTACATCTGTGGACAGCTTGTAGCTCTGATCATGCAGATTTCCATTGTAGGGATTCGAGGCAGTCTGACAGATAGTCATTGCTCCATGGACACTGCTGCTGTCTGATCCGTTGGCATGGATCCGAATAAAAGCACCTGCTCCTGCCTGATTGGCAATGGCTGCACGCTCGCTGTTGCTTATATTCACATCATTGGTAGTCCGACACATGAGTACATCATACCCGCGGTTCACAAGCTCCGTCTGAAGCTTCAATGCCACCGCCAGTGTCAATTCATATTCCTTCAGACCGCTGGCCTTACCGGAAGTTCCGCCTGCCACCTTTGCCTTGGTCTGGGATGCACCCGGTCCAATCGGTTCTTTCTCAGAATTGCCTTTCTGCTGATGTCCTGCATCGATCACCACCAGATTGCCGTTCGGTTCGCCGGGGACAGCTGCCTGTGCTGTGTCCGCAGCGGTTTCCTGCTTTTCTTCCGTTGTCAGATATGCACTGGCAACATAGTATACTTGTCCGTACATGATCACCGTGCTCCATTCTCCATCATCTGCCACTCGTTGTGCAGACTGACCTGCGCCTAGATTTGATATAATTTCACTGTCCATGGATGGCTGGTTACGTACTCTTACTTTTGTGGTTGCCCAGACCGTCTCTGCCTCGGACAAATCAAAATCATCTGCGGTAACTGTATCTGTCGCATCCGCCTCTGGCATGTCCACAACTACCGGATTCTGCACGGGATCTTCTGTATCCGTTTCATTACCAGCATCTTCTCCTCCTGCATTCTCGTCGTCTGCCTCTGCTTCGGCCTGTAATTCATCTGCTATCTCTGTCGGTTCCTGGACTCCCACATCCGCACTGCTGCTTCCACAGCCAGTCAGTCCAAGAACTCCTACAGTCAATAATAGTACTGCCAGATATTTGATTCGTTTCATATGGTTTCACTCCTCCTGTTCGTACCAGACTTACTATTTGTTTTCAGATTTGTTTCCACCAAGGTTCATCATGCTCATTCGCTCTTTCATCAGTTCCATAATAAGATTTCGCACTGTCCAGTCCTTATTGTGAAGCGTCACGATTGCTTTTAAAGGAGTCGGTTCTATTTTCTGCTGACGATATTCCTTCAGAAACTGGTCAAGCAACACTTCTGGCAGGCCTGAAAAGATTAAATATTCCGGCAGATCCAGCATCACAAATGGAACTTCCTTTTTCGCACCCATTGCTGTCAGTGGATCAATCCCCGCCAGAACACCTACTTTTTCATCTGCATCCTTTGTCTGTATTTCCTTTGTATGAACACCCAGCTTTTTACACAACGCGGTGATCTGCTGTGCTTTCTTCTCCTCCTTAATAGAATATAATACCAATGGTGTATATGCCATGTTTTTCCCTCCTGACTCAGAATCTTTATACTTTTTAGAAAACCTTTATTTCGTGACCACACTTTCGTCACATTTTTTTATTATGATAATACTTGTAACAGGAACACATCAGTATTTCATTCATAACACTTTAGGGGACTTAAAAAAGTCCCCACTCCCTCGAAAGTTCAGGACTCTGTGATCAGAGTCCTTTTTTATTGTTCTCGTACTCCTTCAAGCAATTGGATGCCTTGCCGGACAGTTTCAGGATTGCTGCCATATTGAAGATCGTCATCAATCCGATTCCCACATCTCCCAGTTCCCACACAAAGGTATAGGCTGCCAGTCCTCCGATGAACAGCATCACCAGTGCCAGTACTTTATAGGATGTCTGAGACACCCAGTTGTCTCCAAAGAGATATGCCACATTGGATCTTGCATAAAAAAGAATTCCAATAAATGTGGAAAAACTGAACAACCACAGGGTTGCTGCAATAAATATGGTTCCGAAGGATCCCAGATGATACTGCATCGCAGTCTGAAGCAAGGACATACCTTCCAGTCCCTGAAGCATATCAGACGGAGCCAGCAGCATGATCATCGCTGTACAGCTACAAATCACGATGGTATCGATAAACACTCCAAAGGCCTGTAACAATCCTGCCTTTGCCGGATGTCCCACATCAGCTGCCGCTGCCGCACAGGGTGCAGAACCGGAACCAGCCTCATTGGAGAACAGACCTCTCTTTACACCGTTCATCAGGATCGCACCGAATCCACCTGCCACCGCCTGACGGATTCCAAAAGCTTCCTCAAAAATTCTGGCAAATACAGATGGCAGCAGTGTCACATTTTTGAAAATAATAAATAAGGTAATCGCAAAATAACAGGTTGCCATAATAGGAACCAGGATATCCAGGACTTTTACTGTTGCATTTTTGCGCAATACGATCACAGCCGCCAGTATTACAAGAACGATAGTTGTATATAATGCCGGAATATGAAATGCATTTTCAAATGCACTGGACACAGAGTTACTGATAACCTGGCTGATTCCACACCAGCAGATCAATCCGGAAATCGCAAACAAAACAGCAATGATCGATTTCTTTCCTTTTCTGCCAAAACAGTCCTGAATGTAATAAGCCGGCGTTCCACGAAATCCACCGTACAGCGGATCTTTTTCTCTATATAGCTGTGCCAGCGTTGCCTCCACAAAAGCCGTAGCCGATCCAAGTATTGCAGTGATCCACATCCAGAACACCGCACCTGCACCTCCTGCCGAGATTGCTGCCACTACTCCAACCAGATTTCCCATTCCAACTCTGGTAGCAGTTGCGATGATCAGTGTCTGAAATCCGGAAATAGAACCTTTTACTGAATGATCATTCTTTTCTGTCACTGCGCGGATCATATCCGGAAACAGACGGATCTGCGGAAAACGAAGCCGAACTGTAAAAAAGATCCCTGCCGGGATCAGAAGCAGAACCAACAACGAAATGCCCACTGTTCCACCTCCTGGAAGTGGGATCGCGATCAAATCTCCCCACAAAAATTCATAGATTCCATTCACTATATGTATGAATCCGTTGACAATGTCCATATTACTTAATCCCCCTGACTTTTTTGCTTCAACGCTTTTACTCGTTAATAAGTATCTTAACACATGAGGCATTTTCCTGCAACCGGATACCCATGGTAAAAAAGTAAACAACATAAAAAAAGCGCCTTGATCACTCAAGACGCTGTTATTGTTAGTCGAGGTGCGGTGTCCGCTTGCGCGCTTACAGAGCACCGCCCTCATTTTAGAAAGTCCCCAAGGCCTTTCGCCTACTTCATATTTTCTCTAAGAGAAAAGCTCCGGTAGAACTTATAATTATACTTTAGCAGAAAGATATGTCCAAAATATGGGTAAACACTAAACAAAGTATAAACTTTCTTAAAATCACCCTATTTATTTGACATATTCCGAAGCTCGTTCAGAAGCTCCAGATCCGACGGCTTCACTTTCAGATTTGTGGTCATCTTTTCCCCGTCTGGTTTTGTCACAGTCAGCTCCAGGATCGTTCCTTCCTGCAGGCCACTTCCGAAGGCGGCCTTGAAAAAGGCTCCGACCTTCGGATGATTGGCATTAAATTTATTCTTGGCGCTCATCAATTTCATCAGGGCCATAGGATTCATAGGAAAACTCCTTTTCTACAAAAGCTCTTTCAGAATCTGATTTACCATTCCTGGATTTGCTTTTCCTTTCATGGCTTTCATGGTCTGGCCAACCAGGAATCCGATTGCTTTTTCTTTTCCGTTATGATAGTCCTCTACAGACTGTGGATTGTCAGCAATGACTTTCTCGATGGTGCTGCGCAGTGCGCCTTCATCGTTGACCGTCTTCAGTCCGTGCTCTTCCACGTACTTATCAGGATCAATGTCTTCCAGGAAGATCTTCTCAAATACTTCTTTTGCCACAGAGCTGTTGATGGTTCCTGCATCTGCAAGCTCGATCAGTTTTGCCAGATTTTCCGGCGAGAATTTCAGGTCATCAGCTTCCATCTCGTGCTCTTTCATCAGTCGCATGGTCTCTACCATCAGCCAGTTGGATACCTTCTTCGGCTTCTTGCAGATTGCCGTGGTAGCCTCGAAAATATCAGCCAGTTTCTTAGCAGAGGTAATGATCTGTGCATCATAATCCGGAATATCAAAATCTTTCTTATAACGGATCAGTTTCTCCGTACGCAGCTCCGGCTGACGTGCTTTGATGGCTGCAAGCCACTCGTCACTGATAATGATCGGCACCAGGTCTGGTTCCGGGAAATAGCGGTAGTCCTGTGCATCCTCTTTGGAACGCATTGCATGAGAAGACTCTTTATTGTCGTCCCATCTTCTGGTCTCCTGGATAACCGGGCGGCCCATCTCCAGCAGTTCGATCTGACGCTCACGCTCACCTTCAATAGCATGTGCAATTGCCTTGAATGAGTTGAGGTTCTTCATCTCGGTACGGGTACCGAACTTCTCTGCTCCCATTTCACGGACAGACAGGTTGACATCCGCACGCATGGAACCTTCCTGCAGCTTACAGTCAGATGCTCCAAGATACTGAATGATCAGACGCAGTTTCTCAAGATAAGCGATAACCTCATCTGCATTTCTCATATCCGGCTCGGATACGATCTCGATCAGCGGTACACCGGAACGGTTATAGTCTACTAAAGAGCAGTCTTCCCACTCGTCATGAACCAGCTTACCAGCATCCTCCTCCATATGGATCTCATGGATACCGATCTTCTTCGGACCTGCCGGAGTCTCGATCTCCACATATCCATTGCGGCAGATCGGATAGTACAACTGAGAGATCTGATAGTTCTGTGGGTTATCCGGATAAAAATAGTTTTTACGGTCAAATTTACAATTCTGAGTAATGGTACAGTTCGTAGCAAGTCCTACGGCAGCTGCATACTCAACGACCTGCTTATTCAGCACTGGCAGAGAACCAGGCATACCGGTACACACCGGGCAGGTATGGGTGTTGGGTGCTCCTCCAAATTCTGTACTGCAGGAGCAGAAGATCTTGGTCTTAGTTGCAAGTTCTACATGAACCTCCAGACCGATGACGGTCTCATACTGTTTGCTCATCTTCGATTCTCCTCCTTAATCCTGCTCTTTTGCTGCTTCACAACGCTCATAGGTTCTGGTCTGCTCATAAGCATAAGCAGCACGGATGATGTTGTTCTCTTTGAAGCAGTCGCCGATCAGCTGCATACCGATCGGCAGTCCCTTGCTGTCCACACCACACGGTACAGAGATACCAGGCAGTCCTGCCAGATTGACAGAAATAGTGTAGATATCGCCCAGGTACATTTTGATCGGATCACTTAAGGAATTGCCAAGCTTCGGTGCGGTGGTCGGAGCTGCCGGTCCAAGGATCACATCATATTTTTCAAATGCACGGTCAAATGCTTTCTTGATCAGTGCTTTTGTCTTCAGTGCTTTGATGTAGTAAGCATCATAATATCCGGAACTGAGCACGAAAGAACCAAGCATGATACGACGTTTTACCTCCGGGCCAAAGCCTTCGCTTCTGGTCTTCTTATACATATTGTGAAGACCATTGTACTCTTCGGTCCGATAACCATATTTCACACCGTCAAAACGTGCCAGGTTGGAGCTTGCCTCTGCGGAAGCGATGATATAGTAAGCCGGGATCGCATATTCTACCAGGCTCAGATCAAATTCTTCCACGATTGCACCTTTCTCTTCCAGCACTTTGGCAGCTTTCAGAATGCTGTCTTTCACTTCCGGATCAAGACCCTCTCCAAAATAATCTCTCGGAATACCGATTCTCAGACCTTTGACATCATCCTTCAATGCAGATGTAAAGTCATAGGACTCTCTCTTAACGGAAGTACTGTCCTTCGGGTCATAGGAAGCGATTGCTTCCAGAACCGTTGCACAGTCAGTCACATCTTTGCAAACCGGTCCAATCTGATCCAGAGAAGAACCATAAGCGATCAGGCCATAACGGGATACGGTTCCGTAAGTCGGTTTGATGCCGGTAACGCCGCAGAAGGAACTTGGCTGACGGATGGATCCGCCAGTATCAGAACCCAGTGCAAAGGAGCACTCCTCAGCAGCAACTGCCGCGCAGCTTCCGCCTGAGGAACCGCCCGGTACATGCTCTGCATTCCACGGGTTTTTGGTCGGTCCGAAGTGAGAGGTCTCCGTGGTACTTCCCATGGCGAACTCATCCATGTTGGTCTTACCGATCACAACTGCACCTGCTTTTTTCAGGTTCAGTACTGCTTCTGCGGAGTAGGTCGGTTTAAAATTGTACAGGATCTTGGAACTGCAGGTGGTCAGCATTCCCTCTGTACACATATTGTCTTTGATCGCAACCGGAACACCTGCCAGCGGCCCTGTCAGTTCTCCTGCTTCGATCTTCTTCTGGACTTTGGCAGCCTCTGCAAGTGCTGCTTCTTCGTCTACAGTTACATAACAGTTGTATGTTCCATCCAGCTTCTTGATCTGCTCCAGTGCCGCTTTGGTAGCGTCCACTGCAGTCACTTCACCGGATTTGATCTTTTTGCCGAGCTCTACGGCAGTCAGACTCATCAGATTCATATTGGTGTCCTCCTATTCTACCGTCTTAGGCACTTTAAATGCATTGTCTTTCTTTGCCGGTGCATTTGCCAGTGTCTTTTCATGCTCATCACCATTTACAACTACATCCTCGCGGAATACGTTGTGTACCGGAAATACATGGGACATAGGCTCCACGCCCTCTGTATCCAGTTCATTCAGCATATCGATATAGTCCAGCATATTGCCCATATCTTTTTTTGCCTGTTCCTTCTCCTCAGGAGAAAGCTCCAGCTTTGCAAGGATACCGACATATTCAATTGTTTCATCAGAAATAATATTTGCCATCGTATTTCTCCTCTTTTATTAATCTGCTTATGGCTCCAGTCTGGACAGGTCACGCGGATACAAAGTAGTCTCACGCACATTATCCTCGCCGACCAGCTTCATAGTCAAACGCTCCAGACCGATTCCCAGTCCACCGTGAGGCGGCATACCATAACGGAAAGTATCCAGATACTGCTCCAGACCTTCCTGATCCATTCCTTTTGCTGCGATCTTCTCGATCAGCATGTTGTAATCATGGATACGCTGACCACCGGTGGTAATCTCCAGACCATGATACAGAAGGTCAAAGCTTAAAGTATAACGGTTATCCTCCGGATCATCCATCGCATAGAACGGACGCTTTTTGGACGGATAATGAGTTACAAATACAAAATCTGCATCGTACTCTTCTTTGAAATACTGTCCGATCAGGGTCTCCTCTTCCGGTTCCAGATCGAACGGGTTACGGATCTTACGGTTGTATTTCTCTGCTACCAGCTCTTTTGCCTTATCAAAACGAACAGCCGGGATCTTGTCTACCTTCGGAAGAGTGATGTTCAGGATCTTCAGCTCCTTTGCATACTCTTTTTCCAGAAGCTGCATGGTATACTGCAGGAATCCGGTCTCCATTGCCATGATATCTTCAAAGCTGTCGATGTATCCCATCTCAAAGTCCAGAGAAGTGTACTCATTCAGATGTCTCTTGGTGTTGTGTTTCTCTGCACGGAATACCGGTGCCGTCTCGAATACACGATCAAATACTCCTACCATCATCTGTTTGTAGAGCTGCGGAGACTGCTGCAGCACTGCCGGACGATGGAAATACTCCAGTTTGAACAGGTTTGCTCCACCCTCGGCACTCTTTGCACCGATCTTTGGAGTATGGATCTCAGTAAAGCCTTCCTGATACAGGAAATCACGGAAGCCTCTTACAATACCTTCCTGAATCTTGAATTTTGCACGCTCTTTGATATTTCTCAGAGATACAGAACGCATGTTGAGCTTTGCATCCAGAGAAGTGTTCAGTTTCCATTTTGCAATCGGAAGCGGCATGGGTGCACTCGGAGCGGAGAGGATCTTGATGCCTCTGATCCGTACTTCAATTCCACCTGGAGCACGCTGCTCTTCATTAAGAATGCCCTCTACTTCTACAGTACAAGCCTCTTTCAGATCTTTCAGATCAAATCCGGACTTTCCTTCCTCATATACGCACTGCAGAAGTCCGTCTCTCTTACGAAGTACCACGAATGCCACATCACCCATATCACGGATGGTATGAACAGCTCCGTTTACCTTGACTGTCTGACCGATCAGCTCTTTGTTCTGCAGCTTGGCAAGCTCGAGCAGGTCTGTCGTCTTAACACCTGTCATAAATTCCATGTTTCATTTCCTCCTGAATCTGTTGTCCGGGTACGGGGTTGCTTATATTGTTCGCAGTGCACGCTCGACACACTGCTCATTGCTCACACAAAAAACGTCCCGTCCCGGAATATTTAGTTACAATACTCCGGGACGGGACGATCCATTCAATCTCCCGCGGTACCACCCGCATTGAGCAGTCATCCTGCTCCTCTCTTTCCTGCATGTAACGTATGCCTCGGGTATGGCCTACTAGATTTCGACCATCCAGCTCCCAGGTGTTCCCTTTGTCTGCTCCTCCAAATGACGCTCTCAGTCGGTGACGTCATATTCCTGTCGGTCTCTGCATGACAAGAGTCCTGTTCTTCGCCTTTTCATATCAAATCCAATCCTAGCATAAAACATACGTAAATGCAAGGGGTTTTGCTTTCTAATTTTCCTTTAATTTTCCGCATACACAGCAAAAGCCAGATCCACGTTTTCCACTTCTTCCGGTGCATACAGTGCACCGTCTGCATAGAGATCCCATGCACTCTGATAATAGAGGAAATCCGTCCGGATTACACAATCCGGATTGCGCAAGGTCACTTCTATGGTATAGGTCTGTGTCCGCTCCGGCACAATTCTGTCAAATGCAATCGTATACGCAGACATGCATGGAGCTTCTGCGCCTATAACCTGACCGGAAGCCACTGCCACGCCACTTTCATCCCACACCGTCACATCATAAACGGAATCATTAGCTGCTCCATCCCAGTTTGCCACCCACAAAGCAATGTGGTCAAATGCTTTTCCAGTTGTAAATGTCTGTGAAAAGTGTTCCTGTAGCGTCAATTCATTGCTGCTCTCCTGATCTTGTAATACCGAATAGCTTCGCACCGGTTCTCCGCTTCGATGCACCACTGCTGCAGTTCCAAGGAACACCACCAGTACCGTTACACCGCAAGCTGCCAGCGCTGTCCGAGCTGAAGGAAGCGACTTGATGAAGCGATGGACATCCGCTTCCAGCAGACACATACCGTCCGCCGCTTCTGCGAGGATCAGAAGCATAAATGGGATACTGTATGCCTGATCCACTTCCCAGATCAGATAGAACAGATACGCTCCACACAGATTGATTGAGAAGATGTCAAGGAAACTTCTCTGCCGCTTCAACGCACGCCAGATCAGTGCCAGCAGCAGAAGTCCTGTCAACATTCCATGATAGCTGTGCAGATACAGCGCCAGATAATCTGCGCGCCCGCCATTCAAATATTTCTGTAACGGTGACGTACTCTGCATCGTCCGGAACAATGCATAATAATCATCCGTTCCATCAGAAAATGCCACACGCATCTTATTGCGGAACAGGGTCAGCATCCCAGCTGGTCCCATATCAGCAATCCGTTCTTTCAGACGTTCTACATCTGCTGCCGTCCGTTCTTCCCTGGTAGAGAAGGAGCCTGTATAAGCATCATCTGCACTGTTGTACTGACCATCTCCCTGGGCACTCATCATGATCCAGTGGACTGTTGGATAGCCCGTCTCTGATGGATCAAATCCTGCATAGTGATCGCGGATCTTGCCATATGCGGCAAATACCAGCAAAAGTCCTGCCACAAAGCACACAACTGAGATGACTGACTGCTGAACTGCCCGTCGAAAATGTTTCCCACGCTCTGAGGCTGTACTTCCATCCGAATCTGTGGACGCAGTACCAAAATAACTGATTTCCTCTTTTACACCGCCGATCTGCAGCACCGTATACATCACAATCGAGCACACAGTCAGGATCACCGTTGCCCGGATCTCATACCCCACTGCCAGTAATGCTCCGGTCAGCAGATACTGGATCCATTTTTTCCATAATAGTTTCTGCCTTCTGGCTTTATCATACAGCCAGACTGCTCCCATGGAAAATGTAAGGGAGATCGTGGAGGTATAATACATCTGTCCCAGCAGATACCACAGAGGATTCCCCATAGTCAGCAGCAGAAAGCAGATAGCCCGGCGCCTGGAGCGATATCGGGTGATCAGCCGGAAGGTACAGTAAAATCCCACATTCATAAACAAAATGTTTACAATTTTCACCGCATCCATCCACCAGATTCTGGGAACCCCAGCTAATTCCACTACCTTCAGCCACACGCAGGTAAACAGACACATAGGAATGTTGTTGGGATATTTCATAAAATAATTTTTAAAATGAGTCTGCCCAATTGTGCCACCCTGCTCCACCAATGCCACTGCTGCATCAAAGATCTTCAGATGATCCTGACGAAGAGAGCTTCTGACCGTCAGCACAAACAGCACCTGCACCGCAAACATCGCGATCACCAGCAGTGGGACTGCCCTCCGCCAGTGCTTCTCGATCCATGGTTCTGCGATCCTGAACAGTTCCAGATACAACACGCAAAACAAAAAAGAGGTTCCCAGCAAAAAAGCGGGAACCATTTTTCCATGCAGGATTCCCTGGAGTACAGCGGCATTATTTAATGTATCCACAGCACCATAAAAAACATAGGCACTGACAGGGATCAATATGGCAAAGAGCACCAGATAGACTGCTCTTTTACATCCGTTCCAGAAATCCGTCATTATTCCAGACCCTCCGGCAGAGTGATCTCACCATCGAATACGGTCGTTGCCGGGCCTGTCATGTATACACATCCATCTTCTTCGTTCCACTCGATCTCCAGGTCTCCGCCCAGCAGATGAACCAGAACACTTCGGTCACACAGCCCATTCAGCACAGCAGCCACAGCTGTTGCACAGGTTCCCGTTCCACAGGCAAGGGTCTCTGCGGAACCACGCTCCCAGACTCTCATCTCCATGGTCTTGCGATCCAGCACTCTGACGAATTCCGTATTGGTACGCTTCGGAAAACGTTCATGACTCTCAAACAGCGGTCCGTAAGTCTCCAGCGGGAACTCCTTCACCGGTGTATCAATGAAGATCACTGCATGAGGATTCCCCATGGATACGCAGGTCATCTTCCATTCCCTGCCTCCAGCCTCAATTGCTTCTGCAACCACAGGCTCTTTCTCTGCTTTTACCGGGATCTCACTGGCTTTCAGGATTGGTTTACCCATATTGACACGAACCTTGGACACTTTTCCATTTTCTATGGTTAATTTCAGATATTTGATACCGGCAAGGGTATCCACACTGATCTCATCCTTGTCTGTCAGACCATAATCATACACATATTTTGCCACACAGCGGATCCCGTTTCCACACATCTCTGCCTGAGAACCATCTGCATTATAAATATTCATCCGAAAATCCGCACGATCCGAACTTCCGATCAGAATCAATCCGTCAGATCCGATTCCAAAATGACGGTCACTGACGATCTTTGAGATCTCTGCCGGATCTTTCAGTTCCTTTTTCGTACAGTCCACATATACATAATCGTTGCCGATTCCATGCATTTTTGTAAATTTCATAATGAAACCTCCTGCTATCACTATCTTTTACTATACCAAAAAGGCCGCTTTCATACAAGCTATATCTTTGTCATACTAATGACCATCTCTGCGGTCTCAGTCAGCGATGTACCGCTGTCCATACTGCATTTCTGAATATATCGATGGGCTTCTTCCTCCGTCATATGATTTCGCTCCATCAGAATGGATTTTGCTTCCCACAGAACCTTTTTCTCCGCTTCTGAACGCTGCTTTGGCTTTGCTCTCAGTTTTTTTCTGCGTCGCGTCTGGTTCATGCACATCATTTCCAGTGTGTTCATCAGATCATGAACCTTCAGCGGCATGGATACACAGACAATATCACGGTCACCGCACTCCGAACAGACCCTATGGGACGCCAGCAAAAGCATATCAAATCCCTCAGGCAGCGAATTTTTCAGATCAAAATAATACATATCTGAAAATTTATATCCACTTATAATGATCCCGTCATTCATCATATCTATGTAATTGAGTACCTGCGACCCCTGGGTACAGACAGCCGTCACATCATACCCGTGCCGCGACAGCAGATTGCGGATACTCTTTCCATCCTCTGGTTTGGGAAGGACCACAATTATACTGTTCAAACTTCAACTCCCCTTTCTGTTTTTGTATGGTAAAAACAAAAAGGTCCGCCTAAACTCTCAGCAGATAACTGTCGATCTCCCACTGGCTTACCTGGGCATTATATTCTTCCCATTCCTTCTTCTTGGCATCTGCGATCTTCGCACACATCTCTTCACCCAGTGCCTCTTTCATCAGCGGATCTGCCTCAAATTCCTGGATTGCCTCTCCCAGATCTCTTGGAAGGATTTCCACGCCGTTTGCCTCCAGTTCTTCCAGTGTCATGGCATTCATATTGGCATCCATACACTCCGGCGGCAGAATCTGATTCTTAATTCCGTCCAGCCCCGCATGAAGGCATACAGCCAGCGCCAGATACGGATTGCAGGCAGGATCCGGGGAGCGAAGCTCAATTCTGGTATCCTCTCCTCTGGTACCAGGAATCCGCACCAGCGGTGTCCTGTTCTTTGCCGACCATGCAATATAGGTCGGTGCCTCAAAGCCCGGGATCAGACGCTTATAAGAATTAACGATGGGATTCAGGATCAGCGTCATGGCTTTAATATGTTTGAAAATACCACCCAGGAAATAATATGCCTCCTGGCTTAATCCATATTTATCCCTGGGATCCTGGAAAATATTTTTGCCATCTTTGGACAGAGACATGTTAATGTGCATGCCGGATCCATCCACACCATTTTTCGGCTTCGGCATAAACGTAGCATGGAGACCATGACGTTTGGCAATGGTCTTCACCACCAGCTTAAAAGTCATAATGTTGTCTGCTGTTGTCAGTGCATCCGCATACTTAAAATCAATCTCATGCTGTGCCGGAGAATTCTCATGATGAGAAGCCTCCACTGCAAATCCCATGTCCTCCAGCGTGAGGATCATGTCTCTTCTTGCATTTTCACCAAAATCCAGTGGGCTCATATCAAAATAGCCTGCCTGCTCGTGGGTGATCGTTGTCGGCATTCCATCATCGTCCACATGATACAGGAAGAATTCGCATTCCGGTCCTACATTGAACGTGTATCCCATGGATTCCGCCTCGCTTATGATCTTCTTCAGCACATAACGGGGATCTCCCTCATAACAGCTTCCATCCGGGCGGTACACATCACAGATCAGACGCGCCACCTTGCCCTGCTGGGGTCTCCACGGAAATGTAGCAAAAGTGCTGTAATCCGGGTACAGATACATATCACTCTCTTCCACCCGCACAAATCCTTCCACTGAGGAACCGTCAAACATTACTTTGTTATCCAGAGCATTTTTCAGATGACTGGAAGTGATCGCAAGGTTCTTCATATTTCCAAACAAGTCGGTAAACTGGAGTCTGATAAACTCCACATCTTCGTCTTCTACCATTTCCAGAATATCTTTTTTCGTGTATTTACTCATCTCGGCTGCTCCTTTTCTCGCATATATTGTGTGACAATTCCTTCTATATCAATAAATTGTCAATCATCTGTATTTATAGAAAAAGGGCGTACTTCCTTACGAAAACGCCCTTGTTTCTAAAGGAAAATATAACAGCCGGAAGGCTCTTTGTCAATAACTGGATTTCTACATAGAATATAACAGAAAGGAGTTGAAAATATGAATAATTATATCTGGATTCTGCTGTTGCTCATCCTCTTTGGCGGCTCTGGCAATGGCTGTAACTGTGACTGTGGAGGCAATCGGCCGCGTTGCAATGACAGACCATCTGGAAAACCCTGTGGTCCGGGGTCAGGTTCTGGCTTCCCACCTCCACCGCCTGCCCCCTGCGACTGTGGATGCCGGAAGGAAGAGCCTTCCTGCCCAGGTCCTTCTTCCTGCCCAGGTCCTTCTCCCTGCCCAGGTCCTTCTCCCTGTCCGGGACCTTCTCCCTGTCCGGGACCTTCTCCACGTCCGGTTCCACCGCCACCTCCGCCACGTCCTCCCTATGACAACGGATGTGGCTGTGCCCGCTGATGTCTTCAGTCTGAGACATTCCAGACCACTGTCATGCCAAAGTATTAATCTCAAAATGCAGAGTCACCGCCAGATGACGGTGACTTGTATTTTGTATGCAAAACTTCAGGCTTCTTTCTTCCACATGGTAAATAACAGGATCGGGCAAGCTGCCATCAACGGATAGCCATAGCGAAGCAATGCCGCCGGTCCCAGAAGACTGGTACCCAGATACATCCAGAGCGGAAGGATCCATAGTAATTTCTCATATTCTTTCTGATAGATCAGATACAGACTTGCCAGCACCAACAGCCAGAAATAAAGTCCCATGGACAAGAGCTCCCGCACAATGGGAATCTGTCGGAAGGACGCATCCGTTCCAATGGCAGTGTAATACCGGTTCAACCATTCGCTCTTTGGCTCCATCTGCACATGAGGATAATGGGGATCGTCTTTCTGAATGTCAAAGCAGACAAATTCCAGATATTCATCCTCCACATCCGGATACCAGAATCCAAGGGTGGTATTTAAAAATGCATCAATATAAATCTTCTTATTTCTACATCCAACCTGGAACCAGGTCTTCAGAAATTCTGCCTTTTCTTCCTCAAATGCGTCTGTATGAAACTGATTTTTCACCGGATCAGACAGATTGGGTGTATACAATGCCATAGTCTCTTCATCCATCACCGGTCGGATCACATCCATCTCTTCTGGGCGGATATCCCCGCCTGCCACATACGTGCGGCTCAGAGTCTGGATCACAATATTGTACATCTCTCTGGCATTTCCCGGCTCTGCACCGATCACGTTCAGAAACGGACCATTATAGACACCGTAGACAAGCACCAGTCCAAGTGCCAGCACCAGCAGCTTTTTCCGGTATTTCCACAGATAGATCAGCAGAAATGGAACACACGCCAGCATCGTATGAAAACCATTGTTTCGCAAAAGCAACAGCAGCGAAAAAGTAATTCCTGCAAATATGGTATGCCTCCAGCCCTTAAAATATTCCTCAGGGGTGCTGCACATACAGATCACCTGCAGAAGGCACAGCACCAGTACACCGGAAAACACAGTATCCTTGGTCGTATAGACGGCCATCATGCCATGAAACGGAAACAGACAGAAAAACAGTACTGTTCCGATCCAGAGCCATTGGGGCACCTGCTTCCTTTTTAAGAAACAGCTGATCCATGCAAAGATTCCGGCCAGAATGATCATCTGCAGCACATTGCAGAGTGCCGCAGCCGTATTGTCACTCCATCCAAAAGCTCTGGTCATACTGAAAATACCGCATAAAATGCCCGTATGGAGCAGCGGATGATGAGCCGTCAGCCAGCCGGAAAAGGTCCAGCCGATCTGATTGGGCGCATCTGCCGCAAACAGACCCGGGTAACCTCCCAGAAACGCCGGCAGGAAGCTTATAAAATACAGAAGCCAGTATTTTATGAAGGCAGGGACGTTTTGTGCCGCCCTGCATAATGCCAAAGACTTTGCCATGGCGGTCTGTGGCGCTGTGCTGCCCTGCGATTCTCTCTTTGGCAAACCAGCACCAGAATCTGCGCTCCGCCCCCTTAGCCAGTTCATCAATAAAAAGCTTATCAACACTCCCGCCGTAAACAACGGAACCCGGATCAGAATCCTGTGAAAGATCGTCTTATGCAGTGGATTTTCTGAGATTGCCCACAAAGTCCCATAATGCTGGATCATATATCCACAACGATCAAAGGCGGCAAATACTATGCCGCCCAATAATGCAAATATCCAGATACGAAGGTTCTTCCCATGCAGCTTATCTGTCATTCTCTTTAAGCTCCTTATAATGCATGTCTACTTTAATCAGATTCATCTCAAACTCCTGACGGCTTCTCTGAGCCCCTGCTGAGAGGACCAGACCTGCAAATACAGACTGGATCGCTGCCATCATGGCAAATCCACAGGCGATCAGGGTCGGGAATTTGGGTACAAGCCCGGTTGCAATATACTCCATCAGCACCGGGATAAAGAATCCTATGCTCATCACCGCCAGAACAAGTGCCAGAAGCCCGAAGAAATTCATGGGCTTGTAGTTTCTGTATAACTTTGCAATGCTCATCAGCACTTTTGCACCGTCTGAATACGTGTTCAGCTTGGACTCGCTTCCCTCCGGGCGGTCACGGTACTCGATGATCACATTGTCCACCTGCATATTCTTATCTGCTGCATGGATCGTCATCTCAGTCTCGATCTCGAATCCTTTGGACAGCACCGGGAAGGTCTTTACAAACTGATAACTGAATGCACGGTAACCCGTCATAATGTCCTTGATCTCGGTATGGAACAGCCGATTGATGGTTCCTCTTACCAGAGAATTACCAAAATTGTGGAATGGACGCTTATTCTCTGTAAAATAAGTGGAAGACAGACGATCTCCCACAACCATATCTGCCTGATGCTCCAATACCTTGTCCACCATCTCTCTGGCGAACTCTGCCGGATAGGTATCATCTCCATCCGTCATCACATAGACTTCCGCATCAATCTCGCGGAACATGCGGCGGATCACATTTCCCTTTCCCTGCATATACTCATGGCGGACCACAGCTCCGGCCTTCTCTGCCAGCTCTACCGTCCGATCAGATGAATTATTATCATATACATAGATCACGGCTTCCGGCAGTACCGCTTTAAAATCACGAACTACCTTCTCCACAGTCTTTTCCTCGTTATAACACGGGATCAAAACAGCAATTTTATCCAAGGTTTTTGTCTCCCTCTTACTAATTTTCTTCGATTTATTGATTGTATCATATCCTTATATGAAAAGCAAAGAATTTGATAATCTATAACGCAATAATTCTTTGACATCTATTTTCGTATATAGTAAAATGAGACTGTATTGGAGGAAAATATGGATATAAATGAACTTTTC
Organism: Hominiventricola aquisgranensis; assembly: GCF_040096225.1. Lineage (NCBI taxonomy): Bacteria > Bacillati > Bacillota > Clostridia > Lachnospirales > Lachnospiraceae > Hominiventricola > Hominiventricola aquisgranensis. The sequence goes on from NZ_JBBMFC010000005.1 coordinate 55,297, forward strand.
AAAAAAGATAAACGTGAATCTGCTGTTGACATTGTAGTCAATAATATTAAACAGCTTTTAATTGAAAGAAAATTGAAGCCAGGAGACCGCCTTCCAAGTGAGCTTGAGATTTCTGAAGGCATGGGAGTCAGCCGTGGTTCTGTCCGTGAGGCCATGAAGATCCTTACTGCATTTGGTCTTGTGGATATTCGGGTGGGGAATGGTACTTATATCTGCGATACCCCTGGCACCAAGTTGATGGATTCCTTACTTTTCAGTTTCTTCATTGCCAATCCGGATACGAAGAATCTCTATGAGCTCCGTAAAGCACTGGAAATCGATGTTCTTCAGCTGATCCTTGTGCATTATGATGAAAATGAGGATGACCGTATTGCTCTGGAAGAAAATCTGGAAGAGCTCTCCCAGCTGATCGCCAAAGGAGCCACCCCGGAAAAACTTCAGGAAAATGATCTGGCTTTCCATCATCTTCTTGGAAGCTGCACGACCAATCCTTTGTTAGAACAGATCTACAACATTGTAATTGACTTTATGGAGCCCTCCATTACAGCCACTCATAAGAGACAGCATGGTGAATATGTTTATAAGGTTCACTCTGATATGGTAGATGTGATCAGAACCCGGAACGGCGAGCGGATCTCCGAAGCGGTTGCCGCTTCCGTTGATACCTGGTCATCTCTGCAGGATTTATAAAAATATACAAAATTCTTACGTTCTTTCAAAATCCGTGGGATAACTGCTGTTGTCCTGCGGATCTTTTTTTCAGCCTTCAGCCTGTCGCATCGACCAGGTGTCTACAGAAGATGTGATAACCTCTTCGATCCGGCTGTAATCCCTGGTACGGATCACTTCCAGTATCTGCATATGTTCTTTATACACGATCTCTCCATGCTGATTTTTTAATGTTTCCGCAATGGATGCTTCCATAAAATCGATCACGATTCCATAGATCCGTTCCATTAATACATTTTTAGTACAGATCCCCATCAGACAATGAAAGGAAATATCATTTTCTCTCAACCAGTCAGTATCTGGATTCTTTGTAAGCAATTCTTTCAGCTCATCTACATTTTCCTCCAGCATCCGGCGTTCTTCTTCATTTTCATCATAATGATCCAGGACAGACTCCAGAATGTCGATCTCGATCAGCCTGCGAAATTCATATAATTTCCCAATATTGGGATTATTGACAAAGAAGCTGAACAGCAGAGAATCAGCCAATGTTCTTCCTGGTTTCTGACAGATATAGGTACCTGTCCCTACTCTTGACTCCACCAGACCAAATGCAGTCAGAATTCTGAGAGCTTCCCGTACCGATCCGCGACTTACATTCATCGCTTCAGAGATCTCCACCTCGTTAGGAAGCCGGTCTCCTGGTTTTAACTTTCGTTCGATCAGCAGTTTTTTAATGTTGTTTACCACAATATCCACTGTTGATTCTCTTTTGTTCGCTCTGAACAGTTCTTGTACGGCCATAGTTCTCCTTCTTCTGATACAAAAATTCCCCACCAGGCATGGCATCCTGGCAGGGAGATGTTAGAGGAATTGTATCAAACTTAGCTCTTTCAAATAATCTCTTTTTTGCTTATCTCCGTTTTTTAAGGAAAAGACCGGCAGTATCCGGAATCTAATCCATCTGACCACCGACCTTTTCCATAGGGCATATATTACAAATTGTAAAGATGATTACTTATTTCTGCGGTTTTACATCAAAACCAAGGTTCTCCTGAGAGGTCTCCGGATGAAGCATGGTTGCGATTACTTTACGAAGCAGCTCGTCATCCCAGATCTTCTTCCAGTCGTCACGAAGTACCAGATGATTACCGATCTCAAGTGCAACCTTACAAGCATCTGATACAGGCGGGTTGCCTGGCAGATATCCAAGGAAGTTAGCAGTCAGGTTGAATACATGTCCTGTCAGGAAGGAAACAGCAGCCTCACGGTCGATTCCTCTTTTAACAGCTTCATTTACGGTCTCAGCCATTGCATAGCAGCAGGTAGCTCCAAGAGTCTCTACCAGAGTCGGCTCCAGGAATGCGATCTGCTCGGAAGTCATAACGAATGCTTTGTCTGCACGATACATGCAGCGAGCGGTCTCCTGAGCCAGTTTGAATTTCTCCTCATCGCCCTGGATGCAGCTCATTACGATATCCTGATGTCCGCCTTCACCGCCGAAACGATCCTGATATGCTTCTTCTTCTTTCTGCCATTTGAAGTAGGACGGATGGCACGGATGTGCTACACCGAATGTACAGTCATCACGCAGAGTCAGCTCTTTTGCAACAGCTGCAGCCGGATCAAGGATCAGGAATACGGTGCCCGGTTTCAGCATCGGAACATACTCAGCAGACAGTTTTTTGATTAAAGTATCCGGAACTGCAAAGATAACTACATCTGCAAATGCAAGTGCCTCATCTACCGGAGTAACTTTTAATCCACGCTCTTTTTCGATACGCTCTACTGCAGGCGGGAAAGTCTCAACTAATTTGACATCAAATTTGTCCGGGAATTTTGTTACCAGGTTGTTAGATGTACGGGTACCCATTTTTCCGCCAGCACCAATGACTGCTACTTTGATCTTTTCCATTTTTATGCCTCTTTCTTTTAATAAGATATTATTTGATAGGAATTACTTTCCTAAAGTTTCTTTTACAGTTGCTGCGATCTTCTCCGGAGCATATCCGTAAGCATCAGCAAGCTCTTTTGCCGGACCGGACTCTGCAAAGTCAGTCAGTGCGATTCTCTTAACCTTAACCGGCTGATTCTCAGTTGCCAGGCGGCTGATGTAAGAACCAAGTCCACCATTGATATTGTGATCTTCAACGGTTACGATCTGGCTGGTCTTAGCCATAACATCAAGGATCTTGGACGGATCTTTGCCGTACAGGATATTGATATCTGCAACAGTTACGTTGATTCCCTGCTCTTTCAGCAGATCTGCTGCTGCAAGTACACGATCAAGTACATAACCATTAGAGAACAGTACTGCATCTGTGCCATACTCTTTCCAAACGGTGATACCATCTTTGGAGAATGGAGCATCTTTTGCATATACATCAACTTCACGTCCGCTGCCGCCACGGATATATACCGGACCCTGGATCTCTGCTGCATATTTAACAGCCTCGTATAACTGTTCCGGATCTGCCGGGGTCAGAACAGTGAAGTTCGGGATGCTGGTTACAAATGCCAGATCCTCGTAGAACTGATGGGTAACACCCTCACGCTCTCCACCAAGGATACCTGCGTTAACACCGATGAATTTTACATTCAGATCAGTATAACCAACGAATGTACGCATCTGCTCTCCAGCTCTCATGGTAAGGAATCCACAATAGGTTCCAACGAACGGAAGCATTCCTGCGGAAGCAAGTCCTGCAGCTACATCAACTGCGCACTGCTCTGCGATACCACATTCGATGTAACGATCCGGATAAGTCTCTCCAAAAGGAACTGCTCTCATAGCTTTCAGTGAATCCGGGAATACTCCAACTACTTTATCATTCTCTGCTGCCATCTCGTACAGTGCTGCAGCAAAAGCTTCTCTCGTACCCTTAAACTCTGCCATTATTCCTCACCTCCAAGTTCTTTCTTGGCAATCTCCCACTGCTCATCAGTCGGAACACCTTTATGCCATGCATTGTTGTTCTCCATAAAGCTCAGGCCCTTACCTTTGATACAATCACAAACGATTGCGTGTGGTTTTCCTTTGTAGCCCTTAGCGATTGCTACTGCTGCTTTGATTCCATCAATGTCATGTCCGCTGATTTCCTGTGTATGCCATCCGAAAGCTCTGAAGCGATCTGCAATGTTGTTCTGTCCTACAGTGAAATCTACGCTCTTGTAAGACTGCCATCCGTTACGGTCAACAAATACTACCAGATTGTCAAGCTTACGGCCAGTTGCCATATTCACGCCTTCCCAGCAAACACCTTCCTGAAGCTCTCCATCACCACAGATAACATAGGTGAAATAATCTTTTTTCTGAATCTTGGCTGCTGCTGCCATTCCTGCTCCGATTGCAATTCCATTTCCAAGAGAACCAGATGTCATATCGATTCCTTTGGTGCTGTGCATTGACGGATGTCCCTGGAATGTAGAACCAAGTGCACGAAGATGGAAGTGCTCTACCTTCGGCTCAAAGTATCCTTTCTCATTCAATGCTGCGTACCAGATCGGGCAAGCATGCCCTTTGGAAAGGATGAAGCGGTCACGATCTTCCCACTCCGGATTTTTCGGATCAACGTTCATAGCGTCAAAGTAAAGTGTTGCAACGATGTCTGCGATGGATAATGCCGGACCCGGATGACCGTCTTTTCCTTCATACACCATACGCACTGCTTCGAGACGAAGCTTGTTGGCAAGTTTTTGTAACTCCTGTGTGTTCACTTTCTCTTCCTCCTTTAGAATAATTTAATTATTAAATTTTCTATTTTCACATCATCATTCAACAATCAATTTATGTCTTTTGTTTTAAGTTTGTTGTTAAACATCTGATGTTTCCTGTTGATGCTAATATACACCACGCTGTCAAATATGTCAATTGTATTTCTAATCATTTTTTCATTTTAGATGTTTTGCACAATTTACGCATACCCTTTTTATACACAATGCCGTTTAGGTTCTGTTAAGACGCCAGCTGTAATTCATCCACTTTTTTATCTTCTATGTTCTTACCTTCTTTCTACATCCATTACCCTAAAAATGAGTAAAAAAATAGTCATCTGGATGGTTAGTCCAAATGACTTATGCAACTATCGCTTATCCTATAATATTTCTTTGCCGTACATTTCTAATAATTAATCCGCTTTAATCGAATACGCATTCACTCTAGCCGTAGTTCTACATCTGTTTCTTCCTGTATGAATCTTTTTATTCTGCCATCGCTTTTACGCCTTTTAGCATACCTAAACATCTGACTCTCATCTATAATGTATGAACCAAATGCTTCTTCATATATTGTCGGGAACTCTGACTCGCTAAACGTCGCTTTTATCAAGTTCTCCGAAAAGATATCTACCAGCATTTTTTCTAAATCAGTATGCCATACCTCATTTTTCCCTTTTGGTGATTCTGTTAGAAGATTTCTTACAACAATCATATCATCTCTTCTGTAATTGAAGAAATCATCTTCCGTCGGGTTTATAAGTATATTACCCGCATACTCTTTCTTCAAACGCTCAAATGCAGAAGTGCTAAGTTCCTTTTCTACAAACACAAAAATTACATTATGTGCAATCTGGTGGTTAAGAAAACAATTCATTTGATACAGTTCTGAAATTCTAAAATCCAAGTCATAAAATTCATCATTCAATATTTTTGCTATATGGATCGACAAATCAGAATAATCATATTTATAATCTCTTAAATTTCCCCTGACGCAGTATGCATTCCGTCCGACACGTGCTATTTCACCAGATTGCAGATATTTTTTCAGATGTTTTTCCATTATGTGAAAAGATAAATTATTAACTATGTCTATAAGACTTAAAAAGACCGTTACTCCATAGATGTGATTGCTCATCTATGGAGTAACGGCCCATGACTACAGGTTCTTTAATCGCTTCTCGTTTTCTTTATATAAATTGATTTGATTTGCTGTCATATTCATAATCAATTGAACGTAGCTTCTCTTCTATTTTCCTAGAATCCAGTTCTTTATCCTTACATAAAGCTTCAAAGTCTGGATAAAAATCACGTAATTGTGTATTCACAAAACTTAACAGCATCACAGGATCTTTCGGTATCATATCAGTTTTCCTCCTTCTTTCAATGATACCTCTTATCATGGGGAATTTTTCCAAAAATGTCAAGCGTCGAACAGATGACAGTTTCCTTCCGCATCAAAAGGAATTTCCTCAAGTTCAGAAAGGATCTCAAACCTTGGATCATTTTTCACTTCATCCAGCAGTGCTTCAGAAACCCATATTTCATTCAGATCCAGAGTGTTCTTTATCGCGATCACTTTTTCTTTTCCTTTCTCTACACGACAGCATAAACGCAGCATAACGCCCACTGCCTCTTGATCCGTCTGTGCCACGATCGGAATCTTTACGATCGGAGTTACCATTTTTGATGTAAATGCATTCATATACATCTGCCGGAAATCCGCTTTTGCCAGCAGTTTCTGCGGAATTACATCTGCAAGTCCCATTCCCACAGCATTTCCATGAGATTCCTCTGAAACATCCAGAAGTGCCATTCGCTGATAATCCGGGCCGCCTGTCATTCCCGGAACCGCAAATCTTCCCATGATGTTCGGATCCATACCATCACCGCTGTAATTCTTTCCTGTCTTGTTCACCAGCAATGCATCAAAATGATCAATCATGATCTTAGACATCCACTCATTTGCTTTCACCAGCAGTTCTGCTTCTCTCTGCTGGAATGTAGCACCTGGAATCGCCTCGATAAGTGCTGTATCCTCATATGCATTTTCAACAATTCCCAGACCAAACATCAGCTTTGCCTTTTTTCTGATCACATTGTATGCATCTGGCAACAAAGTGGCAAATTTATCTGCACCATAAGAATGCAGAGACTCAGCACCTTTCTGCTTACCGGCTCCGATTGCCATCATCTTCATCAGACCACTTTCTGTCTTTCCACGGAAGGCCGTATGACATTTAATACGGTTCACCGGAATGATTCCATCCGCAGCCAGTGCATTGCGGTCAAAATAGATCTTTACGCCATAATCTGTCTCGCCCACAAGTTCCGGATCCATATTGCATCGAATCTCGACTCCCATGGTCTCCTCTGTGATTCCATAAGACTCCAGCAGCAGTCGCTGACCTTTTTCCGTAGCTCCTCCATGGCTGGCCATTGCCGGTACAATAAACGGCTCTGCACCTCTTTTTTTCAGTTCCTGGATCAATGTATAAATAATGGTGTTAATATGCGCGATTCCTCTGCTTCCAGCAAGAACTGCAATCTGCATTCCCGGTTTGATCAACTGATTGATTTCCGGCTTTGCCACTTCTCTTCTTACACATTCTTCCACATCATCCACACTTGGACAATCAAAAACCTGTTTTACCTTTACCATCTTTGGAAAGCTTTTATAATCCAGATCTCCAAACATGTTTTCTCCAAATGTTACTTCCATGTTTCCATCCTCCTACACAATTGCAATCACACGAACTGGTGATCCGGTTGCTCCTTTTATTTTCAAGGGTGATGCTATAATGCTGCATCTTGGTTTTCCAATCTTCTCCAAATTTTTAAGATTCTCAATAATATAAATGCCATTTGGTAGAAATGTCCTGTGTCCGATAAACTCAGATGTTGACAGATCATATGGATCTATGAGATCCAGATCCATACTCTCTACTCCGACCAGACGAATCTTTTTCTCCAGAAAATAATCTGCCACACTTCTGGTGATATAGGGCCATTTTCTGTTCAGGAATTTTTCCTCTGGATCATTTAATTCCCAATATCTCGAAAATCGTGTCATAAGAAGAACTGCATCACCTTCACGAATAGTTTCTCCGGATTCTTTTTCCCATTTTTCCACATCACTTCGCTCAATGGGTGCACCATCTTCCAGATGACGCAGATCTACTACCACTGCTGTTCCCATAATGACTCCGGGATCTACCTGCTCCACTGTGATACCATCCTGTACAAAATGAAACGGAGCATCAATATGAGTTCCGGAATGAGGACAGAATGTAATCTTCTCAACATTAATCACATTTCCTTCATCCATTCGCTTGAAAAATTCAAGTTTAGGATCTGGAAAACCAACCGGTGCCGGGATTCCCGGTTCCAGCATCTGGCTCAGATCGACAATACGGTCTCCAACAATTTCATATCTCATGCGTTTTCCCTTCCTTTCCTGATCTCTGCATTTTTCTCATCCTTGATCTTAGTTGCGCGGTTCCGCTTGGTGATCACAGCCCAGGATACCGCAACGATCAGCATTAAGCCCTGAAGCAGCGGCTCAACAAAATATGCCGCGCCCATCTGCTGCAAGCCGGATACTACCGTTGCCATCAGAAGAACAGAGCAAACAGTTCCCCACACATTAGACTTACCTGACTTAAACGCAACCGAACTCATCAATGCACCGGCAAATGAATTCATCAGGTAATTAGGTCCTACGGAAGTCTGTCCTACACGAAATACGGATGCCATCATAATAGATGCCATAGCTACGATAACTCCGGAACATACAAATGCCAGCAGCATATATTTCTTGGAAGAAATACCTGTCAGATTTGCCGCTTTCTCATTGGATCCCAGAAAATACAGGCAGCGGCCAGCCGGCAGAAATTCCATACAGATGTAGACAATGATCGCAATCATCATTGTAATAATAAATGTTGTCGGAATAATTCCCCATGTTGAGTTAATACTTAAAAATGCCTGGGGAAGACCTGAACCCAATACCTGCTTTCCGTCTGTGTACCAGTACGCAATACCATACACTACATATCCGACACCAAGCGTTGCGATGAAAGAATGGATTCCGATCCTGGTAATCAGAATACCATTGATCAGTCCGATCAGTGCTCCGCATACCAGAATGATCATAACAACCACCGGCCACGGCAACCCCTGCTGGCAGATCAGTCCTACCGTCAGAATATGAAGCAGACACGAACTGTATCCCGCAGACAGATCAAAGTGTCCTGCTGCTATGGGAATGGTTACTGCGATTGCCAGCAGCACTACAATTGCCTGATAATTTAAGATTGATTTTAAATTATATAAGGTAGGAAATGAATTGGGCAGTAAAATAGAAAATACAATAATTACACCTGCCAATATGATCAGCAGATTGTAAGTATTAAATATGTAGCTTAAACTGATTCCTTTTTTCTTCAACGTCGTTTCCTCCTTAAGCCTCAAACTTCAGTGCGCCTGCAGCAAGACCATTCAAATATGGCGCATTTATCTTTTCACCGGTTACTTCTCCTATTACACCGCCTCGGTCAAACAACACTACGCGATGTGCAATATTACATACTTCTTCCACATCAGACGAAATTAAAATAACGCCTTTTCCTTCCTGCAGTAACAGCTGCATGAATTTATAAATGTCCATCTTGGCACCAATGTCGACACCTATGGTCGGCTCTTCAAAGATCAGGATCTCACTTTTTGCCTCAAACCATCTGGCCACCATTACTTTCTGCTGATTTCCACCACTTAAGGTTCCGATTGCAGCTTCTTCATTCGGCGTTTTAATAGAAAATTCCTTGATGGCTGCCTTGCTTGAATCGCTCTCCTTTTTGGGATTCAGAATACAAAAACTTTTTTTATAAATTGCATATGGATTGGCATACAGATTTTCTTTTACGCTCAGGTCTGCCGCCATTCCCTCCTCTTTACGTTTGCTGGATACAAATCCTATATTGTTTCTGATGGCATCTGATGGTTCCTTGATCTTCACAGGTCTTCCATGGATCAGAATTTCTCCACTGTCCTTTGGCTCCACTCCCCAGATACATCTTCCCACTTCATGATGTCCTGCTCCGCGCAGGCCAAATAATGCCAGGATCTCTCCCCTTTTCAGCTGTATATTTACCGGACCTACAAACGTCGTATTCAGCTGTTTCAGTTCAAGCAACACATCTCCAGAGGCCGCTGCAGGTTCTGTCTTCTTTACAGATTCGATTGCTTTTCCAAGCAGATCATAGACCAACTGTTCCGGTGTCATATCACATGTATTTGATGTTTTTACCAGCTTTCCATTTCTGAGAACCGTAATTTTCTGAGATATTTCAAATATTTCATCCAGTCTGTGACTGACATAGATAATCGCAATGCCCTGTTTCTGAAGCTGCTTCAACATTTCAAACAACTTGTCAACATCCTTTTGAGGCAGTGTAGCCGTCGGTTCATCCAGAATCAATATATCCGTCTTATTGATCAGTGCTCTCGAAATGGCCACCATAGATTTTTCTGCTGCAGATAAAGACGATACTTCTGCATCCGGATTGATCCCACAATCCAGCTTTGACAATACCTGCATTACCTTTTCCCGTGTTTTTTTCCATGAAATAAACAGACCATTTTTCTGGTAGCCTACAACCTGTGCAATATTTTCAGCAACACTCATCTCATCTACCAATCCAAGATCCTGATGCACCACAGACAATGAAAGCTTATTTACATCAAGTCCGATATTGTTTCCTTTATATATAAACGTTCCTTCGGTGCAGTCATATACACCGCATAAAATCTTGATCAACGTCGATTTTCCAGCTCCGTTTTCTCCCAGAAGTGCATGAATCTCTCCTGGATAGATATCGATGCTCACATCGTCTAACGCCTTTGTCTCTGTAAAGGTCTTGGAAATATTTCTGATCTGCAAAAGCGGATCTTTTCCTGTATTCATATAATCTTCCTCCTTCTAACACAGGGAGCCAATAAATAGCTCCCTGCGAAAATCATCTGTCAATGTTGTTGTGGAAGATTAATTAACTCCCCATATCTTTGCATATTCATCTGCAAAATTGTTGCTCGGAACAAATTCATTATTGTCTCCGCCTTCTGCTGTAATGTTGTCAGCGGTAACAATAAATACATTCATATCAAATACATACGGATCCGAATTATTGAAGAAACGGTTGATCTCATCCACTGCAATATAACCGATCAGACTTGCTGATTCAGGAATGGTCGCAGCCTGATATTCACCATTTCTGATTCGATCGTATGCAGCGCCGTCTCCATCAGATCCCACCAGAATAATATCATCCGTAGACACACCTGCACTTCTCAAGGATGCAACAATATAATCATAATAGCAGTCTGCAATCGACAGTACATAGATCGGTTCATCCGTTCCATAAGTACTGATCCAGGAAGAAGCTAATGACGGCATATTTGTTGCGATCTCAGACAGTGGAGAATTGACTACATCAAGAAGTTCCATTGTCGGGCACTCTTTGATCCGCTCTTCCATAGCTTCTGCTTTCTCACGGGCAATTGCATACTGAGAATCATATAAGATGATCACTCTTCCGGTTCCGTTGCTTTTGGCAATCGCGTAATCAGCCAGTGCATGACCGATCTGTGTACCGGTCGTTGTGATATTATAGTACAGATTCAGATTCTCAGCCGGTCCGCTCGTCGCACAGGAATGAATTCCAACTGTCGGGATTCCCGCTGCCATTGCATCTTCAATACTTGCCTGCAGAGACTCCGCATCTGCCGAAGTTACGATAGCACCTGCCCCAACGGAAATCGCCTGGCTGAATGCCTCGATCTGTCCCTGAGTGGTTCCTTTTCCATCAAGTACAGAGCAATCCCATCCGATTCTGTCACATGCTGCTTTTACAGCATCACCCCACGCTGCTTCAGATGGATTGGCGGAATTGGCATTGATCATAACGATGGACTTATTCTCTGCTGCTTTTGGTCCGTCAGTCGGTCCATACCACTCGCTCTGCGTACCTGTACTGTTTTCTATATTTGCAATCGCAGCTTTCAGAACTTCATCATCTGTCTGTTCTGCACTGTCTGTCTGTGTCTCTGCTGTCTCAGTCTGTGCCGGTTCGGTGTCTGTTGCTGTGGAAGTCTCTGATCCTGCATTACTGTTTCCACATGCCATTGTGCCAACTACCATTGCTGCTGTTATAAGAAATGCAAGTACTTTTTTCTTCATTTGTTTTCCCCCTTTTAATATGTTTTATTCGTAGTTTCAATTTACCAAGACAGCTTTTAACTGTGCATTATACGCCTGTGCCCATTAACCCCGGAAGGAACAGTGATAGCTGTGGGAACAGTGCAATACAAATCAGTACGATAAGTAATACCCCTAAAAACGGCATGGTTGCTTTTGCGATTCTGGTAAATGCAACTCCTGAAATATTTGCCAGCGTATAGGTTACAAGACCAACCGGCGGAGTGATTAGACCAATCATCAGTACCAGGATCATAACAACACCAAAATGTACCGGACTATATCCCATGGATGTAGCGATTGGTAATAATACCGGTGTCATAATGGTAATAGCTGCAATCGTCTCCATAAAGCATCCCACGATAAGCAAAATACCCATGGACAAGAAAATAAATACGGTCGGCGAATCGGATAAGGACAGAAACCAGTTTGCCGCAATCTGCGGAATTCTCTCATATGTAAGTACCCATCCGAACACTGCGGATGATGCAATGATACATAATGATACGATGGTCTGCTCTGCCGTGTTCAGAAGAAGTGCCTTCAGATCCGATAATTTCAACTGCTTATAAACAACAAAGCTCAGAAATCCTGCATACAAAGATGCAACAATCGCTGCTTCCGTCGGAGTAAATTTACCACTCCAGATTCCTCCGATAATAATTGCCGGTGTCAGCAGTGATAAGAAACCTCTCTTGGTTGCGATCCAACGCTCTTTCCAGGTAGCTTTCGGATCTTTTTCATAGTTTTTGATCTTTGCCCAGATATATACGACCACGCACATGGATGCTGCCATCAGAAGTCCTGGAATAATACCTGCCATGAAAAGCCCGCCGATGGAACAGCCTGCAGATACTGCATATACAACTGCCGGAATACTGGGTGGAATTACCGGCCCAATGGTGGAAGAGGCTCCTGTTACAGCCAGTGTAAAATCATCATCAAAATGTGCATCTCTCATGGCTTTGAGCTCCAACTGTCCAAGTCCTCCGGCATCTGCCACTGCAGCACCACTCATACCGGCAAAAATCACGCTCGCCAATACATTTACATGTCCAAGTCCTCCGGTAAAATGTCCTACCCATTTCCGGCAGAATGTAAACATTCTGTCTGTCACTCCGCCGTTGTTCATCAGGTTTGCCGCCAGAATAAAGAAAGGAATTGCGAGCAGTGTAAATGAATTAGGGCCTGTACAGAATTTTTCAACAATAATCCGGGCTGAAATATCATTTACAATAATGTAAAGTGCAGAACTTCCCAGCATGCAAAAGCAGATGGGTACGCCTATCAACATCAGGACAAAAAATGTGACTAAAAAAACAACCATCTTTATTTTTCTCCTTTCACCTGTTTAACAATGTCCAGTGCAATCTGAATCAAACACAGAACAAAACTTGTGGGAACGACAATCGCCACATATCCCATATGAATCGGAATTGTTGCAGCTTTTTGTGAACACTGAGATACAAAATACTCCCAAGATGGTCCCAGTAAATAGATGAACAGGAGAATCAGAATAATGTCTCCGACGATCAGCATCAGTTTTTTGATTACTGGCGGCATTTTTTCTTCCAGTAATTCCATCCGAATATGAAGTCCTTTTCCAATGCCGTAGCACATTCCAATAAATACGACCCATACAAAGATGTATTTCGCAAGTTCTTCACTCCAGGTCAGTGCAAAAAAGAAGAGCCGGAAAAATACCTCTAACGTCATTATAACTCCCATCGCAGCGATTCCGATGACCATAAACCAGCCTTCTATCTTATTTAATGCATCTTCGAATTTTAAAAGCATTTTTCCCTCCAACATTTTTTGCTTCAAGGAACAGAAGTCTCGCTTCTGCTCCCTGAGTTCAAAAATCGTTTATTTTACTTCTGTTGCGGAAAGAGCATCGTATACGCCTTCGCCCCATACAGACTCATTCTGTTTGATGTAATCAGCAAGTGCAGCTTTGAAGCTGTCGATATCAACATCATTGTTGATCTCCATGGAATCGCCATTTGCGATCTCATCGATCATAGAGTTCTCATATTCAACCATGCTTGCGGTAATCTCCGGCATGTACTTAGCCACGCACTCATCAAGAATCTGTGCAAGTGCCGGATCCAGCTTTTCATAGGAAGCAGAAGAGATAAACAGTGGGCAGTTCTGTACAGAATGATAAGTCATGTTCATGTAACTGCATACTTCCTGGAATCCCTGGCTCAGGATCGTTGCAACCGGATTTTCCTGACCATCCACAACACCGGTCTGCAGTGACAGATATACTTCAGATAAGTTCATCGGAGTCGGCGATGCACCCAGCGCCTGCCATACTGCCACAGAGTTTTCCTGACTCGGTACACGAATCTTCATACCTGCCAGATCACTTACATTGCTTACCTTCTTATTAGTAGTAAGCTGACGAGTTCCATAATAGATTGGGCTTAACATCTTGATTCCAGATGCCTCTTCATAGGAGTTCCACAGTTCCTGTCCAACTTCAGACTCATTCGCTGCCATCATCTGATTCACATCTGTGAAAATGAACGGAGCATCCATAACCATAACCGGCTCGTAATCCTTACCTGCTTCTGAAATACCCATAACCGCCATATCAACGGTTCCATTCTTCAGACCTTCATGAATCGATGGCTCATCACCTAACTGTGCTGCTGAGAAATGCTTGATCTCCAGTTTTCCGTCCGTTGCTTCAGAAACCTTCTGAGCAAAATCATCCAGACCAATGGTAAATGGATGTTCTGCCGCATAGATATGTGCCAGTGTCAGTGTAGCCGGTTCCACATTAGACAGGTCAACCGCATCTGTTGAAGTATCGTCAGTCTCCGTTGCTGCCTCTGTCTCCTGCTCCTGTGCCGGTGCTGTTGCAGCAGTATCTCCTGATTTGGATAATCCACATGCCGCCATGCTCATCGCCATTGCTCCAACTAAAAGTAATGCAAGTGTTTTCTTTTTCATTTCGTTCCTCCTGTTTTGTTTTCATCTCTCATTTTCTTCTGACAAATTATTTAGCGCTTATTCATCTGACAGACATCTGATGTTTTACATATATCATATATTATTTTAGTTGTCAATATTATATCAGAAAAACAGATAAAAAATATGTTGATTTGTTAAATTTTAACGTTAATGCATTAATGTTTTTGTGCTTTTTCACGAATATCATTCTCTTCTCCGTATTATTCATTTGACATCTTATCTTTTGCATGCTAATATTGAAATAAAAAGTATTGTATTTGATAAATAAGAACATATTAGGAAAAAGGTAATTACTATATGGACGTTCATAAACTTTTTAAAACTAATAAACGAGAATCCGCTGTGGACATTGTCGTCAATAATATCAAACAGCTTCTCGTCGAGCAAAAACTAAAGCCAGGAGACCGACTCCCAAATGAGTTGGAAATTTCTGAAGGACTTGGTGTCAGCCGTGGTTCCGTCCGGGAAGCCATGAAGATTCTCTCCGCATTTGGACTTGTAGATGTCAAAGTCGGCAATGGAACTTATGTATGTGAGAAGCCAGGATCCACCCTGATGGATTCTCTTCTTCTGAGTTTTTTTGTCACTAATCCGGATCCGGAAAAGCTGTATGAACTCAGACAGGTGATTGAGATTGATGTTCTGGAAATGATACTAAGACATTATGATGAAAATACTGCTGAGAGAAAAGCGCTGAGGGAAAACCTGAATTTACTTGGAAAACTGATAGACAAGAATCTGTCACTGGAACAGCTGAAAACCATAGACCTGGAATTCCACCATCTGATGGGAAGCTGTACAAAGAATGTTCTGATGGAGCGGATCTACAGTATTGTTCTTGATTTTATGGAACCGACAATCACCGCTACCCTAAAAACTCACCATGGTGAGATCACTTACCAGGAACATCAGAAGATCCTGGAAGTTATTGAAACGCAGGATTATGATCGCATTCATGATGTCATCACAGATTCTGTGAACACCTGGTCAACACGCCAACAAGCTTCTAATCTTTAACCCTATTAAAAATCCCGTGAACTGCACTCGGCATTCACGGGATTTTGCTTTTCTCATATTAGTCTTTGATCACTCTGACTGCTTTCACTGGACTACGATAACTTACACCAGAGATCGTGATGCCCACACGCGGGTTGCTGGCATGTACAACCTGTCCACCACCCACGTAGATTGCTACATGGTTGATACCTGAACGGTTGCCATAGAATACCAGGTCTCCCGGCTTCAGCTCAGACAGACTGATCTTGGTTCCACAGTTCGCCTGTGCACGGGATGAATGTGGAAGGCTGATACCATAATTCCGGAATACAGAAAGTACAAATCCGGAACAATCCGCTCCCTTAGTCAGACTGGTTCCTCCCCATACATATGGATTACCAATATACTGTTTTGCAAAGTTACTGAGTGCCATCCGCACATCAGATACACCTGCTCCATACATGACTTCAGAAATCGTCAGTGCTTCATCAAGCTTGGCACCTACATTTACATAATCTTTGAAAAGATATCCTTCCTCACCGTCCAGATCAATCTTGACCCACTCATCCAGCTCTTCCAGAACATCAAAGCTCTGATCGCTTCCTACAATATCCAGCACTTCGCTGTCAGTGCTCGGCTGGGTGCGAACCTTCAGGCCTTCTGTGTTCACATCTGCTACTGTCTTCAGCAGAGAACCTGCTTTCTCCAGTGCCTCGCTTCCGGTGAGCACATATTCTGCCTTAATGTATCCTTCTACTTTTCCAGATTTGATCTGCAGCCATTCGCCCTCTTCTCCAAGCACGTCACAGCCTGCATTATTACCGATCTTTCCAACGATCTTTCCATCTGTTGAGGCACTGTCTCGAATGTTTACTTTTCCTTCAGATACGGTCACGATTCCCAGATTGCTGTATCCGTCCAGGTGAAAGGCATCCAGAACGGTCTGATTCATTGCATTTTCAACATCCGTAGTCTCTGCCGCATCCATATCTGCAGAAAGTCCGATCTGTGAACTGATCCCCAGTGCAGCAGATGCCTGTGCATCCATAGGTGCTGCAGTGAATGCCACAGCTCCAGCCAGTACCAGTGCAAATCCTCCTGTTATAATCTTATGGTAAATGTTATTCATATTGATTCTCCTATACTATCATCACATCATTCAGAGTCCATTCGCAAAATCACCTCTTCAAGGCTTTCCTTTTGCTCACATATAGTTCTGAATTATTACAGAATTGTTACATTTCGAATACGATTCTATAACAAATACGAGGATTTGTCAAGTAAAGCCGGCATTTCTGCCGGCTTTTCAGATTTTAGATTTTATTTGCTCATTTTATCGACTACGGACATGAGCTCGTCGATTTTTTCATCTCCATTGCCCTCCAGGATTGCTGTTTTCAGGCAGCCTTTCATGTGAGCACGGATAACTTCGTTATTTACCTTTTTCAGAATGGCTTCAGTGGCAGTCACCTGGGCGGAAATATCCATACAATAACGGTCCTCCTCCACCATCCGAAGGATTCCGTCAATCTGCCCTCTTGCTGTCTTCAGCAGCCGTTCAATTTTCTTTCTGTCAGCCTGCATGCATCTACCTCCCTGTGGCCCCAGCAGATTACTCGATTCCGGTAACTTCGTATCCGGCGTCAACCACCGCCTTTTTCAGTTCTTCATCAGTCACCGCACCGTCTACTGTCACATAAGCAGCCTTATCTTCCAGGCTGACAGTTGCAGTCACACCATCCAGTGCGTTCAGTGCCTTGTCTACTCTTCCTGTACAATGAGAGCACATCATTCCTTCGATTTTAATTGTTTTTTTCATGGTTAGTTCCCCTTTCTTTTTCTCTGCCGATACGGCAGTTGTTTTTCCGCCACGTTTCTTACGGAAGCCTGGCTGAAATCCTTTTAATCGCAGTGCGTTACATACCACAAATACAGAGCTGAAGCTCATGGCTGCGCTTCCGAACATCGGGCTTAACTGCCAGTTCAGCAACGGATAAAATACACCTGCTGCCAGCGGAATACCGATGGCATTGTAGCAAAATGCCCAGAACAGATTCTCTTTGATGTTGCGGATCACTGCACGACTCAGCTGTACAGCCGTCACCGCATCCAGCAGGTCACTCTTCATCAGAACAATATCTGCGGACTCAATGGCCACATCTGTTCCTGCTCCGATGGCAATACCAACATCCGCTCTGGCCAGTGCCGGTGCATCGTTGATACCATCACCTACCATGGCAACTTTATGACCTTCCTCCTGCAGTCTGCGGACTTCCCTTTCCTTATCCTGCGGAAGTACCTGTGCGATCACGCGGCTGATGCCAAGCTGCTTTTGAATGGCTCTTGCCGTCTTCTCATGATCACCGGTCAGCATGACCACATCAAGTCCCATCTGCTCCATCTCGCGGATTGCTTCCGCACTGGTCTTCTTCACCGGATCTGCCACTGCGATCATACCAAGAAGCTTCTGATTCGCTGCAATATACAGCACTGTCCTGCCTTCCTCTGATAATTTTCCTGCTTCTGCATCCATTCCGTCAAGTGTAACTTTCTGCGCATCCATCATTTTCTGATTTCCTGCCAGCACTTTTCTTCCGGATACCATTCCTGAGACGCCCTGCCCCGCTTCTGCGGCAAATTCCGTTGCCTGAGAAACTTCAACTCCTGCTTCCTCTGCATATCTTACAATAGCCTCTGCTAACGGATGCTCACTTGCTTTTTCCAGAGATGCTGCCAGTCCTAAAAGCTCTGCTTCGGTCACACCCGGAGCCATTCTCACTGCTGCCACTGCCGGATGACCTTCGGTAATGGTTCCTGTCTTATCCAGCACCACGGTATCTACCAGATGCGCAGTCTCCAGACTTTCACCTGACTTGATGAGGATTCCCTGCTCTGCTCCCCGACCGGTTCCAACCATAATGGCTGTCGGGGTTGCCAGACCCAGTGCACACGGACAGGAGATCACAAGCACTGCAATACCAGATGCCAGTGCAAAACTGAAGGTTGCTCCTGACAGCAGCCAGACTATGATCGTAATCACTGCAATAGTAATAACTACCGGAACGAAAATACCGCTGACCTTATCTGCCAGTTTGGCAATGGGCGCTTTACTTCCACCAGCTTCCTCCACCAATCGAATGATCTGCGACAATGTGGTATCCTCACCGATCCGGTCTGCCTTCATCTGAAAATAACCGGCCCGGTTAACGGTTGCGCCGGTTACCCGGTCTCCGACCTTCTTCTCTACCGGAATGCTCTCACCAGTGATCGCTGACTCATCCACTGTTCCGGTTCCCTCCAGGATCACCCCATCCACAGGGATCCCTTGTCCTGGTTTTACGATAACCGTCTCGCCTACCTGTACCTGATCCGCAGGAATCTCTGTCTCCCGACCATTTCGTACCACCAGTGCCGTCTTCGGAGCCAGATCCACCAGCTTGGTGATAGCATCAGAAGTCCGGTTCTTGGAGCGGGATTCCATATATTTTCCAATGGTGACCAATGTCAGGATCATGGCTGCAGATTCAAAATAAAGATTCATGGCTGCCATATGTGCCATATCCGTCTCGCCACGCCCCATAGCATATCCCATCACATACAGGCGGCTGACACTGTAGACAAATGCTGCCGTGGAACCCATAGCCACCAGAGTGTCCATATTCGGTGCTCCGTGGAACAGCGACTTAAATCCGTTCTCATAGTATTTCCGGTTCAGATACATGATCGGAAGTGTCAGGAACAGCTGGGTCAGTGCAAATATCATCATATTCTCATGTCCAAGTAAAATGCTAGGCAATGGCCATCCCAGCATATGTCCCATGGAAATGTACATGAGTACAATCAAAAATACAATAGACCAGCCCAGGCGATGCTTCATCTTTTTGGCTTCTTCTGCTGTCCGCTTCTGCAGATCATTCTCTGCTTTTTTCGCCGGCTCATGGGCATCCTTGACAGATGCACCATATCCTGCATCCTCCACTGCATGAATGATCGCTGCCGCATCGGTGGCTTCATCTTCGTATTCCACCACCATGGAATTCTGCAGCAGATTGACCTGCACCTGATCCACGCCCGGGACCCGGCTCACAGCCTTCTCCACATGGGCACTGCATGCACTGCAGCTCATGCCGGTCACATCAAACTTTTGCTTCATTTTATCTATATCTCCTCTCTCAGGTCTTATTGATATTTGTTATCACAACACCCCACCTGGGTGTCCTGTTAAATCTGTTATAACATGAAGCAAATCACATGTCAAGGATGTAATCTTACTTTTTATTTTTCAAAGCCTGGGACAATAGCATTCCATGAACTACAAACAGCTCCGAAGGATAGCAATAAACTGCGCTGCTATGACTTGGAGCGAACAGAGTGAGCTTTCGTGTATCGGCTGGTGCGTACACTAAAAATGTACGTATCCAGACGATACACGAAACTTACTTTGTCCGATACACGTCATACGAGCTTTTATGCTATCCTTCGAAGCTGTTTATAATTCTAAAGTATTCTATTATATCTGGCGTGCCACACTCTTGCCCCAGTTCATATCAGACAGAATATGCGCCTTCAATTCATCCAGTGACTGAAACTTCTGCTCAGGTCTGCGGAATTCAATGAATTCTACCATGAGATCCTGTCCATACAGATCTCCATCAAAATCAAAGAGATAGGTCTCCACTCCTCTGCGGGTCTCGCCGCCGACCGTAGGCTTATACCCCACATTGGTGATACCGTAATACTCATCCTCTTTCACAAATGTGCGGGTCAGATACACACCATCTTTTGGCAGCAGTTTTTCCTGCGGTGGAAGCAGATTGGTCGTCGGCATTCCAATGGTACGACCGATCTGCCTGCCGTGGAGCACAATACCGCTCACATAATACCGGTATCCAAGCAGCTCATTGGCAAGCTTCACATTACCGTCATGAAGGGCTTCCCGGATATAGGTACTGCTGATATCTCTGCCGTGGCTTTGTTCCTTCTCTACCACTTCCACGGTGTATCCATATTTGGGTGCCAGCTTCTGAAGCATTGCATGATCTCCTCGCCGCTGATATCCAAAATGAAAATCTGTTCCCACAGCTGCAAACTTCATTTTCAGCTGTCCCACCAACACCTCTTCAATAAAACGTTCCGGCTCCATGTGGGCAATCTCCGGCACAAAGGGGCACTCCAGCAGATTGTCAACACCTGCTTTGGCAAGCATCTCCCGACGTTCTTCATTGGTCAGAATATTCTGTGCAGACAAACCTGACAGCATACGGGTCGGATTGCTGGCAAAGGTAAAGATCGTTGCCTCCAGACCATTCTTTTTCTGCTCCAGGATGTGCTGCAGCAGCTTCTGATGCCCTCTGTGGAGTCCATCAAATTTTCCAAGGCTGACTGCCGAAGGTGCCATCACTCCAAAGCTGGTCTTTCCTGTAATATAATTCATGGTAATTCTCTTCGTTTCCTTCTATCTACTCATAGCCATCCATCCCATATGCGGCATGTACATGGCTCTGAATTATTATTTCTCATAAAACATTTTTAATAGTCTGAAATGCTGTCTGTCCCGTTCTTTCTCATACTGATAAAGTCCTACAAATGCACCATCTGCATCATAGACTCTGATTTTCTGACCGGCTGCAGGCTTTGATTCCGATACCCCCAAGGGGAGTGCATTTCCATTATGAGCTGCCTTTGACAGTTCTTCATTCAGATGGACTGCAGGCTCTTCATCAAACATCCGGTCGATGGGAATGATGATCTCCTCCAGGCGTTCTTCGTCCCGGATGGTCTCGATCTGTGATAAAGTCAGGCTATCTTCGACACAGAACCGCTCTACCCTGGTACGGAGCAGCTTGTCCATGCAGCCATGGCAGCCCAGCTTTTCGCCAATATCATGACACAGAGTTCTGATATAAGTTCCGCTGGAGCAATGTATCCGCATCTTCACTCTGGGCAGATCCATCTCAAGAATCGTAATCTCATGGATCACCACCGGGCGGGCTTTCCGCTCCACTTCTTTTCCAGCTCTCGCCAGATCACAGAGCTTCTGCCCATTGACTTTCAGCGCGGAATACATGGGCGGTATCTGCTCATAAGGTCCCTCAAAGGAAAGGACCGCTTCCCGCACTTCCTCTTCTGATGCAGTGACCGGTGCAGATTCCAGCACAGTTCCTGTGGTATCCTGAGTATCTGTAGACTGTCCCAGAAGCATCACTGCCTCATAAACTTTATCATGTCCGGCCAGCAGGTCACACAGCTTCGTTGCTTTTCCCAGACATACAGGAAGAACTCCCTCCGCTTCCGGATCGAGAGTTCCTGTGTGTCCGATCTTTTTCTGTTTTAAAATACCACGCAGCTTCGCCACTACATCATGTGACGTATAGCCGCGCTCTTTATATACATTGATGATACCGTTCACTATTCCTCCTGATGCAGCATCTGGCGCTCAATATGCAGCGTCAGATTGTTAATGATGTCATGGAAGGTTCCTTTCATGGTCACTCCGGCTGCACGCACATGTCCGCCGCCGCCAAAATAGGAAGCGACTTTGCTCACATCTACCTGTTCCTTAGAACGAAGAGAAACCTTGAATTCCATATTTCCCACTTCATACAGGAAAATAGCAACTTCCACACCCTCTGTCAGCTTCAGCTGGCTGACGATTCCATCCAGATCTGTGGTTGTAACGCCGAAGAAATCCATTTCCCGCTTTCTCATGACACTGATAATGATCTTTCCATCCATGAGCCGCATGCTCTCCAGCAGTGCTTTTCCCATAACCTGATTCTGACGGTAGGTCTTTTTGTAGTATGTCTCTTCCAGAATATATGTATGCGGAACACCCTTTTCCATCAGCATGGCTGCCACCCGCATGGTATCCGGAGAGGTACAGCTGTACTGAAAGACGCCTGTATCATGGGCAATTCCCATATACAGTGCACAGGCTACCTGTTTGTTGATCTTTTCCGGATCCATCAGGCTGCACAATACTTCACATGCGGAACTTGCATCCGGCAGAATCACATTTTCATCGGCAAATCCATGATTGCTCACATGATGATCCACGCAGAAAGTACGCTTTGCCTTCTGAAAATACGGCAATGCATCACCCAGACGATCCAGAGCTGCACAATCCACACTGATAAACAGATCATAAGTCCGATCCTGTCCGTCCGGCTGCTTCAGTTCTTCATATCCTTCTATGATGGAAAACTTGTTATCTGGCTGTTCCAGCCAGATATCTGCTTTGATCTGCGGATAATTATCCCTCAGATACTGCCAGAGACCAATACATGATCCAACGCTGTCACCATCCGGATGAATATGTCCGGCAATGGCAACATTGGAGACATCCTGCAATTCTTTCTCAAGCTGCGTCATACTTCCTCATCCTCTTCTTCATCATCACTGATATCTTTGGTAACTTCGTCAATAAGTTTCGACATATTTACACCATATGCAATAGACTGATCCAGAATAAATGCGATCTGCGGCGTATTTCTCAGGTTCAGCTCATGAGCAAGCTGTCTGCGGATATATCCTTCCGCACTCTTCAGCCCTTTCATGGTGCTCTGCTGGGAGGCTTCGTCTCCCAGCACGCTGATATATGCTTTACAGGTCTTTAAGTCGGGCGCAACTTCCACTGTGACTACAGAAGTCATAGGGTTGATGCGCGGGTCTTTGATTTCCTTACGGATGATCTCAGACAGAACTTTCTGGACTTCACCGTTGATACGGGTATTTTTAATACTGTTTTTTCTCATATTCTATCTTGGCACCTCTACCATGATGTAGGCTTCTACCATATCAAGCTCCTGGATCTCGTTGAACTTGTCAAATACAAGACCACATTCAAATCCGGCTTTTACTTCCTTCACATCGTCCTTGAAACGCTTCAGGGAAGCCAGCTCGCCCTCGTAGATCTGTTTTCCTTCACGAGAAATACGAACCTTGCATCCACGCTGGAACATACCGTCAAGCACATAAGAACCTGCGATATTTCCTACGCCGGAAGCCTTGAAGATCTGACGGATCTCTGCATGACCGATAACTTTCTCCTCAAATACCGGATCCAGCATACCCTTCATAGCACGCTCTACATCTTCAATTGCACTATAAATGACACGGTACAGACGAACATCTACTTTTTCTCTGTCCGCAGTTTCTTTTGCTGTTGCATCCATTTTTACGTTAAATCCGATGATGATTGCTGAAGATGCACTTGCCAAAGTCACATCAGACTCATTGATGGCACCAACACCACCGTGGATACATTTTACAACGACTTCTTCATTGGAGAGCTTAAGCAGGGACTGCTTTACAGCCTCTACAGAACCAGCCACATCGGCTTTGATGATCAGGTTCAGTTCTTTTAAGTTTCCAGACTGGATCTGGGAATACAGATCGTCCAGAGACATACGAAGCTTGGTATCCTCCAGCATCTTCTCACGGCTCTCTTTGATAAAGGTCTCGGCGAATGTCTTAGCCTCTTTGTCACTTTCCGGAGAAATGAAGATTTCACCTGCCATAGGCACATCGTTAAGACCAAGGATCTCAACCGGAGTGGACGGACCTGCCTCTTTCACACGACGTCCCTTATCATCCATCATCGCACGGACTTTACCATAAGAAGATCCTGCTGCGATGAAATCTCCGACGTGCAGCGTACCTTTCTGTACCAGAACGGTTGCAACCGGTCCTTTTCCTTTATCAAGCTCCGCCTCGATGACCAGACCTCTTGCCTGACGCTTCGGATTTGCCTTCAGCTCCAGAACATCTGCGGTCAGCAGAACCATTTCCAGAAGATCTTCAATACCCTCTCTGGATTTTGCAGATACCGGTACACAGATGGTGTTTCCGCCCCAGTCCTCTGCGATCAGACCATACTCAGTCAGTTCCTGTTTTACACGTTCAATATTTGCACCTGGCTTATCGATCTTGTTGATCGCAACAATCACCTCTACACCGGCCGCTTTCGCATGATTGATTGCTTCGACAGTCTGCGGTTTCACACCGTCGTCTGCTGCAACTACAAGGATTGCAATATCGGTAGAATTAGCACCTCTCATACGCATAGCTGTGAATGCTTCATGTCCCGGAGTATCCAGGAATGTGATCTTTCTGCCAGATACCGTTACCATATATGCACCAATGTGCTGGGTAATACCGCCAGCCTCACGGTCTGTTACATTTGTATGGCGGATCGCATCCAGAAGAGAGGTCTTACCATGGTCTACATGACCCATAACACATACGACCGGTGCTCTCTGTACCAGAGTGTCTTCCGGATCTTCCGTATCCTCCAGAAGCTTTCCGATTACATCCTCTTTTACTTCCGGTTCC
Source organism: Hominiventricola aquisgranensis (assembly GCF_040096225.1). NCBI lineage: Bacteria > Bacillati > Bacillota > Clostridia > Lachnospirales > Lachnospiraceae > Hominiventricola > Hominiventricola aquisgranensis. Next base: position 80,246 of record NZ_JBBMFC010000005.1, read on the forward strand.
GGATCAAAATTATATTCCAGTGCGATCTCTCCTGCTGCCTCGAAGTCCAGCTCAGAGTTCACAGTCAGCATCTTTCCTTCCAGGAACAGCTTCTTAATGATCGCAGACGGCTGGATCTTCATGCGGTCTGCCAGATCAGAGATGCTGATCATCTCCGGAAGCTGCAGTTTCTTCGGCTCGGAAGAATCCTTCTTCACTACCGGCTGCGGTTCCGGTTTGATGAACCGTCCCGGTTTGTTCTTCAGCTTGCTGATATCCTCATCTTTGTACTGCTTTTCCTGCTTCTGATGATTACGGTTATCATATCTTCTGTTTTCCGGTTTGGTCTCCACCGGTGTATCGAAGGAACGGTTCATCTGACGGCCTGCACCACCTCTTGCACCCTGTCCTCCACGGCTGTCACGTCCACCATTCTGCGGACGGTCGCCTCTGCTATATCCTGGACGATCTCCACCACGTCCCTGTCCGTCACGGTTGTATCCCGGTCTGTCTCCACGTCCCTGTCCATCACGGTTACCCTGCGGACGGTCTCCTCGGTTGTATGCTGGTCTGTCTCCGCGTCCCTGTCCGTCACGATTGCCCTGCGGACGGTCTCCTCGGTTATATCCCGGTCTGTCTCCGCGTCCCTGTCCATCACGGTTACCCTGCGGACGGTCGCCTCTGTTGTATCCCGGTCTGTCTCCGCGTCCCTGTCCATCACGGTTACCCTGCGGACGGTCGCCATAGCTTCTGCGCTCACCATTTGCAGGACGATCAGCTGCCGGTCTTGCAGGTCTTGCTGCAGGTGCTGCTGCGCCTTCGCGTTTCGGTGCTGCTGTTGATGCTGCAGGTGCTGCCGTTGTCCCTGCGGACGCTGTTGTTCCAGCTGGTGCTGTTGCCGGCTTTGCCGCTGCCGGTCTTGCCGCAGGTTTTGCTGCGCTTTTCTGAGTCTGCGGACGACGCTCCGGACTCTTCTTGTCTCTGCTGTTCTCCGGATTGTGTACCACTACGAATTTTTTCTTCTTTGCCGGAGCTGCTCCTTCTTTTTTAGCTTCCTGCTGCCCGGAACCTACTGCTCCGCGCACCAGTTCTGCCTGATTATCTTCAAGTGTTGCCATATGTGTTGTCACCTCAATATTCTTCTCTGCCAGTACGGCCATGATTTCTTTGCTTGTTTTGTTCAGTTCCTTTGCGAGTTCATAAACTCTGATATGCTTGTTTGGCATGATTTCCGATGCCCCCATTCCATGTATTTACTCTAATGCCCGGATCGCCGCAGCGGCCAGTCCTTCGTCTTCCACTGCTACAGACATTCGGAATTCCTTCCCACATGCTGATCCCAGTTCTGCGCTGCTGCACGCTACATACAGCGGTACTTTGTAATACTCGCAGAGACTGCGGATCTTCTTCTTTGTATTTTCAGAGGCTTCCTCTGATACCACAACCAGCTTCGCTTTGCCCTTGCGGACAGAATTCTCCACAGAAAATTCACCGCTGACACTTTTGCGTGCTCTGGTCGCCAGCCCGATATAAGAGAGAACTTTAGCTTTCTGCAATTGCTTCCATCTCCTTTTCCAGGGCTTCGTATACTTCTGCCGGGATCTGTGCCTTCAGGGATCTCTCCAGTCCTCTGGATTTTACTGCTTTCTGGAAGCATTCCCTGCTTCTGCACAGATATGCGCCGCGACCGTTTTTCCGGCCAGTGGCATCCAGCACGATTTCATTCTCTGTTGTGCGTAAGATGCGTACCATATCTTTCTTGTTCTTCATCTCACCACAGCCGGTGCACTGACGCATCGGTACTTTTTTCACTGTTCCCAAACTGTCCGCTCCTATTCCTCTGCGTTCTCGTCTTCTACAGTACCTTCCGCATACTCATTTTCATCATATGCTTCCTCTTCATCCTCATCTTCATCGTAGAATCCTTCGTAGAATCCCTCGATGGCATTTGCCTGACTCTCGCTCTTGATATCAATCTTGAAGCCAGTCAGACGTGCTGCCAGACGTGCATTCTGTCCCTCTTTACCAATAGCAAGGGAAAGCTGATAATCCGGAACAACAACTTTTGCTGTCTTCTCTTCCACATCTGCCAGAACCACAACAACCTTTGCCGGGCTCAGTGCATTCTCGATCAGGAGTGCCGGGTTCTCATTCCAGTTAATGATATCGATCTTCTCACCGCGAAGCTCATTGACGATAGAGTTGACTCTTGCACCATTCATACCAACACATGCTCCTACCGGGTCAACGTCCGGATCATTGGACCATACTGCGATCTTGGTTCTGGAGCCAGCCTCTCTGGCAATGCTTTTGATCTCTACGATGCCGTCTCTTACTTCAGTAACCTCAGATTCGAACAGTCTCTTTACCAGCTCCGGATGCGTACGGGATACCAGGATCTTCGGTCCTTTTGTGGTGTCCTTAACTTCCAGAATATAAACCTTGATACGCTCGGTCGGAGTATATACCTCTCCTTTGACCATCTCGTTCTCGTTCAGGATCGCATCTACTTTACCAAGATTTACGCTGACATTTCTTCCAATATAACGCTGTACCACACCGGTAACCACGTCTTTTTCTTTTGCATAATACTGATTGAACAGAACTTTACGCTCTTCCTCACGGATCTTCTGAAGAATCACGTTTCTTGCATTCTGTGTGGTGATACGGCCGAACTCTTTGGATTTGATCTCCTCACGGACGATATCTCCCAGCTCGTACTTCTTATCCAGAAGCTTCGCTTCTGCCAGGCTGATCTGAGTATCCGGATCTTCCACCTGCTCCACAACAGTCTTCTCTGCATATACATGGAAATCACAGGTATCTCTGTTGATCTCTACACGGAAATTCTCTTTTTCTTTTCCGAAATGGCTCTGACATGCAGTGATCAGAGAATTTTCGATAGCATCCAGCATAACATCCTTGCTGATATCTTTCTCTTTTTCCAGAATCTCCAGTGCCGTTTTCAGTTCAGTGTTCATTTTTTGTTCTTTCCTCCTTAAAAATCAAACGCCAGCCGGATCAGCGCGATGTTCGACCGCTCGATCACCAGTGTGGCTTCATCCTCAAACTCCAATGTTACTGTATCTTTATCCCATGCTTTTAAGATACCGGTGAATTCCTTCTGTCTGTCGATTGCACGGAACAGTCTCACATCTACGGACTCTCCAATACTTCTCTCAAGATCTTTGTCTTTCTTCAGCGGTCTTCCAAGCCCTGGGGAACTTACCTCAAGAATATAGCTTTCCTCAATAAAATCCTGTTCATCCAGAAGATCTGACAGTCGTCTGCTGACGGTCTCGCAGTCATCCACGCCAATTCCACCCGGCTTATCAATGTAAGCTCTTAAGAACCAGTTGCCGGCTTCCTTTACAAATTCCACATCCACCAGTTCAAACTGATGCTCTTCCATGATTGGAAGCAGGAGCTGCTCTGTCTTCTGTTCATATGTCTCTCTCTTAGTCAATCTTATCCTCCTTCTGAAAATCTCCTATACAACTAAGAAGGAGTGGACTTTTGTCCACCCCTTTCTTCAGTCTACGTATCATGTTATTTCCAGTATAACACAACATCCACTAAAATCAAGCCTTTTCGCAAAAAAAGTTACTATTCACAGCGAAACTGGAGCCTCTTAACAGAGGCGACGAGTGCGCATGTGGGTGGAGTTCTGTGAATATTCTTTAAATCCTTGCTTACAGTCTTGCCACTCCGGTCTTTCTTGCGGCATCTGCAACGGCAGCAGCCACTGCCTTGCCCACTCTCGGATCAAATGCTTTCGGAATGATGTAATCTTCGCTGAGTTCTTCATCTGTGATCAGCTCTGCCAATGCGCGGGAAGCTGCAAGCTTCATCTCATCATTGATATCTTTGGCACGTACATCGAAAGCCCCACGGAAGATACCCGGGAAAGCCAGCACATTGTTGATCTGGTTCGGAAAATCGCTGCGGCCGGTGGCAACCACTCTTGCACCACCTGCTTTTGCATCATCCGGGAAGATCTCCGGTGTGGGATTCGCACATGCGAACAGGATTGCATCCTGATTCATGGTCTTCACCATCTCAGTTGTTACCACACCCGGTGCGCTGACTCCGATAAATACGTCTGCACCAACCAGCATATCTGCCAGGCTTCCGCTGCGTTTCTCCAGATTGGTCATTTTTGCCATCTCTTCCTTTATTGGATTCATACCTTCCGTACGTCCCTCATAGATAGCACCTTTCCGGTCACACAGTGTGATATGTTTCACGCCCGCAGTCAAAAGCAGTCTGGTAATAGAGATTGCTGCCGCACCTGCCCCATTGACAACCACTTTTACTTCCTCTTTCTTCTTGCCAACCAGTCGAAGAGCATTGGTCAGTCCCGCCAGTGTGATAATGGCAGTTCCATGCTGATCATCGTGGAAGATCGGAATATCACATTTTTCTTTCAGCTTTCTCTCGATCTCAAAGCAGCGAGGTGCAGAAATATCTTCCAGGTTCACACCTGCAAAGCTGCCGGAGATCAGATAAATGGTATTGACGATTTCATCCACATCATGGCTCTTGATGCACAGCGGAAATGCGTCCACATCACCAAATGCCTTGAACAGTACACATTTTCCTTCCATAACCGGCATACCTGCCTCCGGTCCGATGTCTCCAAGACCAAGGACCGCACTTCCATCGGTCACTACCAGGCAAAGATTGTGACGGCGGGTCAGTTCATAGCTCTTCTCCACATCCTTCTGGATCTCCAGACAAGGCTGTGCCACACCCGGCGTATAAGCCAAAGACAGGTCATCCTTTGTAGCAACCGGAACTGTTGCAACAACCTCGATCTTACCTTTCCATTCCTCATGAAGTCTCAGTGATTCTTTTGCATAATCCATATAAATATATCCTCCAATATTTTTTCAGTTAATCATCAGCGGGAATTTGCCAATGCAAATATCGCCAGCACCCCCACACCGGTATGCGCACCGATAACCGGTCCCACATACTCGATCTGCACATCTTCCATTCCGTAATCTGTGATCAGCTTCTGTTTGATGGCCTCTGCTTCCTCCAGACAGTCCCCATGACTGATAAATACGGTCTTCTCTCCGTCCCTGATCCGTTCCATCAGATCTTTGATAATTGTCTGAATCGCTTTTTTTCTGCCGCGAACCTTTCCGATCACTTCCAGTTTTCCTTCTTCATTGACCCGGATGATCGGCTTGATCCCCACCATAGAACCAAGTACTGCACTGCTTCTGGACACTCTGCCACCACGGTAAAGATGAAACAGATCATCCACTGTCACATAAGAAGCGATGTAGTCTTTATTTTTCTCACACCAGTCAGCTACTTCATCCATAGAGGCACCCTGTTCTTTCAGCTGTACTGCTTTATATACAAGAAGTCCCTGACCCAAAGCCGCCAGCAGCGTATCGATCACGACAATTTTACGCTCCGGATACTCATCCTGCAGCTCTTCCGCTGCGATCCGGGCACTCTGACAGCTTCCGCTTAAGCCTGAAGAAAATGCCAGATGCAGAATATCTTTTCCTTCTTTCAGCAATGGTTCAAATGCTGCTTTTGCCTGCTCCGGATTCACCTGTGATGTTGTTGGCATGGCTCCTTCCCGAATATTGTCATACAACTGTTTTGGTGTGATCGGATTCTCTGAATTGTAAATCTTTCCGTTTAAGATGCAGCTCAAAGAAATCATGGTTATCTGATGCTCTTTCAGATAAGCTTCTGAAAGGTCTGCACTGCTGTCGGTACTGATCACATAAGATCTCATGGTTTCTGTCCTCCTCCATATATACAATTAATAGTTTCCAAGAATCTTGAAATTAACAGCCTCTTCCATAATACCGCGGATCGCATTTTTCACCGCACTGTCATCCAGATTGCCTTCAAAATCCACAAAGAAATGGTATTCCCAGTTTCTCTCCGGGATCGGTCTGGACTCAATCTTACACATATTAAGATCGTTATAAATAATATGAGACAAAATATTATAGAGACTTCCACTGGTATGGGGCAGTTCAAAACAGATGCTCACCTTCTTCGCATCCGCCTCATACATCTTCCGGTTGGTAACAATGATGAAACGAGTGGAATTGAAACGGTTATGATTGATCGGCATCTCAAGCACTTCCAGACCGTGATAGCCAGCTGCTGCCGGGCTTCCGATAGCTACCTGGCTTCTGTCCTTGTCTTCTGCCACTTTCCTGGCCGCCATGGCCGTATTGGAAAGACTGATCCGCTGCCAGTCAGAATGCTTATCCAGATAGACAGAGCACTGCATCAGTGCCTGCGGGTGGGAATAGACCGTCCGGATCTCATCCAGAGATGTTCCCGGCAGTCCCAACAGGGCATGGTTGATCTTCAGGATCTGTTCTCCCACAATGTAATTGTCATATTCTTCCAGCAGATCATAGATATCATTGACTTCTCCTGCTGATGAATTTTCAATAGGAAGCACAGCATAATCTGCCACACCTTCCTTAATAGCTTCCATACAGTCCCGCCAGGTCGGAACATGAAACGCATTGGCATCTTTGCCAAAATACTGCAGGGTTGCTTCATGTGCATAAGCACCTTCCACACCCTGATACACCACACGACAGTGCTTTCTGTCAATATGGTCAATTCTTGTAAATGGAAGGTTTCCGGAGACTCCTTCCTCTGCCAGCAGCTGATATTGAAGCTTCCTGCTCATAGCCATAATCTGCTGAAACAATTCCTGGATTCCATGACGGTTGAAGCTGTCATTGGTAAGATTTCCCAGAGTTTCCAGCTTCTCCAGCTCTCTCGCCCGGTCCAGCACTTTCTTTCCATTAGCAATCTTATATTCTGCCACCTGACGGCTGACACCCATTCGTTCCTCAAAAAGCTCCACGATCTGCCGGTCGATCCGGTCAATATCCTGCCGAAGCTTGCTTAAATCTTCCATCTTACTCCTCTCTGCCCGTCTTCTTCCACACCAGACGGGTCATCTCGCCCAGATAGGATAACGAACCGAATGCCACAATGGCATCCTCTTTTTCTGCTTTCTCATATGCCAGATCCACAGCTGCCGCAAGGCTTTCTGCAGCCTGCACATGAGAGTTGTATTTCTTCACCGTATTGGCCAGCTCTTCTGCCGGCAACGCCCTCGGATTGTCTGGTGTCATAACTGTGATCACCTCTGCTGCCAGCGATACTGTCTGCCGGACCACCTCTTCATATTCCTTATCTGCCAGCACACCCATGATAAAGATCAGCCTCTTGCCCGGCAGATCCCGCTCTACACTTTCACGGAATACCCTTGCTGCATCCCGGTTGTGGGCGCCATCCACGATAAACAACGGATCTCTGGCAATGGCACTGAACCGTCCCAGCCAGACTGTCTTCTTCATACCGGCTTTCAGTGCTTCCTCAGATATCTCATAGCCTTTTCTCTTCAGCTCATCCAGCACTTCCAGTGCCAGTGCCCCGTTCAGAAACTGATATTCTCCTGCAAGGGCGATCTCCACCTGCGCATGTTCTTTGTAACTGAAGATCTGACCTTCCAGTCCACGCTTCTCAATCTTTATCTTCTCTGGCTCTACACAGATCAGTTCACAGCCTTCCTGCTCTGCTTTTTTCCGAACAGACACAGCTGCTTCCGGCTGCTGACTTGCACTGACCACTGTACATCCAGGCTTTATGATCCCTGCCTTATGCTCAGCAATCTCTCCCAGCGTATTCCCAAGGAATCCCATATGATCCATACTGATGGATGCCAGTACAGCCACCTTCGTATTCCTGATCACATTTGTCGCATCCAGCCTGCCACCCATGCCGACTTCCAGTACCACCAGATCACAGTTCTGTTCCAGAAAATAAAGAAATGCAATGGCAGTCTCCATCTCGAACATGGTCGGATGCTGTCTGCCTTCTGCCAGAAGCTGGTCTCCTGCAGCCTTCACCTTCTCTGTCAGCCGGATCAGATCTTCTCTGGAAATATAGGATTCATTAACCTGGATCCGTTCCCGGTAACTGAAGATTGTTGGCGAAATATATCTTCCTACTTTATATCCTGCTTCCTTCAGAACCGTCGATACATAAGCCAGCACGGAACCCTTCCCATTGGTTCCTGCAATATGCACAAAAGTCAACTGATCCTGCGGATTTCCAAGCAGGCTCAACAGATTCCGGATCGGTTCTACACTGAATTCACCAGAATACTGATTGCAGTCTGCAAGATATGTTTTTGCTTCTTCATATGTCATGTCTGTCACACTTTCATCTGTTTACTATCAAATAATCCAGGACCTCATTTGTAAAAGCCCGAATCATTATCAGTATAGTATAATCTGTCACATATTTCAAATACTACGGACATGATGAAACGAAATTTTTTATTATGTGGACTCCTTGGATGGTCCCTTGAAATCTTCTGGACCGGTCTTCATTCTCTGTTTAAAAGAGACAGACAACTCATGGGCCACTCTTCCCTGTGGATGTTTCCCATCTACGGAAGTGCCGCTTTCCTGGCTCCTCTCATGCACAGACTCCAGAAGAACTGCATCTGGAAAAGAGGCCTTATCTATATGTTATGCATCTATCTGGGTGAATATATCAGTGGAAGACTGTTAAAACGCAAAGATATGTGTCCCTGGGATTACAGCGATTGCCCGCTCCAGTATCAGGGTGTGATCCGCTTTGATTTTGCACCGCTGTGGTTTCTGACAGGGCTTCTGTTTGAACGGGTGATCCTGTACAGATCAAGCAATCAAGATTCTGAATTTCCGCAAAATTAGGTCTTGCTTTTTAAGATGTGATAGTGTATTCTCTTGGGTTAGGGAGATTTGAAGAATACACTCCCACATCTTAAAAACACACTTAGGAGGTATCTATGAGACATCTGATGAGTCCTCTGGATTTCAGTGTCGAAGAACTGGATCAGTTATTGAATCTGGCTCATGATATTGAATTACACCCGGAGAAATACGCCCATGCCTGTGACGGCAAAAAGCTCGCCACACTGTTTTATGAACCGAGTACCCGTACACGTCTTAGTTTTGAAGCTGCCATGTTAAATCTTGGAGGCAGTGTTTTAGGTTTTTCTTCTGCGGCAAGCAGTTCCGCTTCCAAAGGTGAAAGTGTTTCCGATACCATTCGTATGATTTCCTGTTACGCCGATATATGTGCTATGCGTCACCCAAAGGAAGGTGCTCCGATGGTAGCAAGCATGGCTTCTTCTATTCCGGTCATCAATGCCGGCGACGGCGGTCATCAGCATCCCACGCAGACATTAACCGATCTTCTTACGATCCGTTCCTTAAAAGGACGGCTTGATCATTTTACCATTGGTCTGTGCGGAGACTTAAAATTCGGTCGTACTGTTCACTCTCTGGTACGTGCACTGTCCCGCTATGAAGGTGTAAACTTTATCTTCATCTCTCCGGAAGAATTAAAAGTACCGGATTATATTAAAGAAGATGTATTGGAAGCAAATAACATTCCATACCAGGAAGCAGAACGTATCGAAGACGTAATGCCGGAGCTGGATGTTCTTTATATGACCCGTGTGCAGAAAGAACGTTTCTTCAACGAAGAAGACTATGTACGTCTGAAAGATTTCTACATATTGAATAACCAGAAGATGAAGCTGGCCAAAGACGATATGATCGTTATGCATCCGCTCCCAAGAGTGAATGAGATCTCTGTAGAAGTGGACAAGGATCCGCGTGCTGCTTATTTCCGTCAGGTACAGTACAGTGTCTACGCACGTATGGCTCTGATTCTCACATTGTTGGAGGTAAAAGTATGTTAAATATTGGCGGACTTCACGAAGGCTTTGTACTTGACCATATCGAAGCCGGTAAAAGTATGGAGATTTATAAATATCTGAACCTGGACAAATTTGACTGCTGTGTAGCGATCATTAAAAATGCACGCAGCAACAAGATGGGAAGAAAGGACATCATCAAGATTGAATGCCCGATCGACCAGATCGATCTGGATGCTCTTGGTTTTATTGATCACAATATTACGATCAATATCATCAAAGATGATAAAATTGTGGAGAAAAAGACCTTATCTCTTCCGAAAGAGATCCACAACGTAGTCAGCTGCAAAAACCCGAGATGTATCTCCTCTATTGAGCAGGAGCTGGAACAGGTATTTGTTCTGACAGATCCGGTAAAAGGGATCTACCGCTGCAAATACTGCGAAGAGCAGTATCACAGACATAAGAAAATTACCAAATAAATACTACGAAAGCCAGTGTCTACCTGTATGGCAGACACTGGCTTTATTATCATCTACCCTTTCGCCAGCGGAAGTTCCATCTCAATGGTAAAGGTATTTTTCTGTGTATCAGTTCTCCACGCAAAGGTTCCTCCATGATTTTCAATGATCCTTCTGCATGTCTTAAGACCGATCTGGGTGCTCTCTATCTGGTTCTTTTGCTCAAGAACATGGTTCTTGAGCAGGATGTGCAGCATATCCTGGTGCTCGTCGATCTGAATCTGTAATGGATACGCGGGATCTCCATATTTTTTCAGATTGGACAACAGATTGTCCATGACACGCTGCATATATTCACTGTCCACCTGAACTGCTCCTGGCAGTTCACCAATCTGACAGTCGATCGTTCCACCCCGATCCTGCCAGTCAAAGAACTGCCCATTACACAGATCCTCTGCCATCTCCTCACAGGGAATTGTCTGCAGCTGCAGTTCTTTTTCTTCTTTTCCATAGACCAGAAAATATTCAAAGAGCCGGTCAGAGACTTTCTTGATCTGAAATGCTTTCTTTCTGCAATATTCCAGATACTTCTGAAGCTGCTCCTCATTTTCATAGCGATGCATATTAAGGAGTTCCAGATAACCGATCAGCGAAGTCAACGGTGTCCTCAGATCGTGAGACATGGCTGTCACCAGCTCCATATTGGCCTTCTCCGCCTCCGCCTTCATCTGCTGCTCTTCCAGAAATCCATTTTTCAGTGCCGTAATTCCTTCTGCCAGACTGGTGATCTCATCGTTTCCTTTGATTGTGATCGGATATTCCAGATTGCCTCCGCCTAATATCTTAAGTTCACTCTCCAGCCGATTGATATAACGGATCTTATGATGGATCATCAGCAACAGCAATAACAAAAAGACGATTCCTCCGGTCACATACATGGCAGCATCTGCCCAGTACATATAATTCATATCCAGATAAACTTCCAGCTGAACCTTTATAGGCGTTCCATCATAAAGATTGACTGTATAATACATGGATTCATATTCCGTATCTACTTCATAAGGCTCATCCCCGGAGTTCGCCATAAATGGTCCCAGCAGCTCGTCAATATCCCGGTAAAAGGTCACATACACATTTTTCTGTTTCCGGACCCAGTTTACCAGCTGCTTAATATTATCCTCTGTCACCTGCTCTTCCTGCACATAATCCTGCAGGCTCTGCAGCATATCTGTTATATCCTGCTCATATTTTTCATCGGAATATACCACATTATAGATCCAGTCGACAGCAATATTCCGTGCAAGATTCGCGGCGGCGATCGCAATTAGCAACGCTGCCGCACACATACCAAGCAGTTCCAGCGTCAGTCGGTTTTTCCAGATATTTTTCTTCTTAGTTGACACAGTAACCCCTTCCCCAGATATTCTGGATATAAGATTCTCCCTTCTTCTCCAGCTTCCGGCGGATGTTACGGATATGCACCATCACCGTATTACCGGAATTAGGCAAAAATTCTTCCTTCCATACCAGTTCATAGATCTCTTTGACGGAAAATACTTTTCTCGGATGAGAGATCAGCAGAAGAAGGATCTGATATTCCATCTCCGTGAGAGCGATCTTCTCTCCCGCCGTCTGCACCGTCTGCAGATCCGGATCAATCGTAATATCCCGATAACACACCAGCTCTTCTTCCTTCTCTTCCTGCTTCTGATACACTTTATAGCGGCGGATCAGCGCTTTCACTCTGGACAACAGTTCCATATAAGAAAATGGCTTTACCAGATAGTCATCGCCTCCTGCAGAAAAACCAAGTACTTTATCATGTTCTCCTGATTTTGCAGTCAGAAACAGGATAGGCACATTATTTTTCTCACGAATCTTCGTACATGCAGCGATTCCCGATTCTCCGGGCATCATAATATCAAGGATCACCAGATCCTTTCCAGACGCTTTTTCTACTGCTTCCTGCGCATTACAGGCTTCTGTAATCTCATAGCCCTCACTGGACAGCATCATCTGCAGCACTTCCCGGATCTCCGGTTCATCATCAACCACAAGAATTTTCTGTTTTTCTGCCATCTGTGCACGCTCCTCTCCTCATATTTTCTCCAGTGTAACATGTATCTCACCTGCAAATAAAGACCTTTGAAACATAATTAAGATTAATTAAGAAAATGGAGCATCAGACTTCTGATGCTCCATTGCCGGTCTCCATAATGTAGAACTCAGCAGTTCTGCCAGTTCTCTCTTTATAATGTGATCCTACCCTGGACACAAATTCATTCACTGCATCGTTCTCCACAATACTGATGGTACAACCTCCAAATCCAGCTCCCATCATACGGGATCCCAGGACTCCCTCGATCTCCCAGGCTTCCTCCACCAGAATATCCAGCTCCTCACAGGACACTTCAAAATCCTCTTTCAATGATAGATGAGACGCATTCATCAACTGTCCGAATTCCCGGATATCTCCTTTATTCAATGCTTCTACCGCCTGGATCGTCCGCTGATTCTCTGTCACTGCATGTCTGGCCCTCCGCAGACACACCGGACGGCGAATCATCTCCTGCACCTGTTCAAACACATCTGCGGTCAGCTCACTTAAATTCTGAATGGCGATCACCGTCTGCAGATCATGAAGAGCTTCCTGACACTGTGCCTGCCGTTCCTGATAGCGTTCATCCACCGCAAGACGCGCTTTCTGACTGTTTGTTACAATAATCTTCTGATGCGGCAGCTCCAGCGGTGCATATTCATAAGAAAGATCACTGGTATCCAGCAGGATCGCATGATCCTTCTTACCCATGGCAATGGCAAAAGGATCCATAATCCCACTGCTCATGCCAATATATTCATTCTCTGCAAGTCTCGCAAACAATGCCAGATCGATCATGCTCAGATCTTTGATCTCCATCAGGTCTCTGATGATCAGTCCGGTCACCACTTCCAACGAAGCAGAAGAGCCAATCCCCAGACCTTTTGGAATATCTCCATAATACAGCAGATCCATTCCGCAGGCCACTGGCACCCCTTTCTTCATCAATGTACAGATCATTCCCTTTGGATAATTGGCCCATCCATGTTCCCTCTTCCAGTCCAGCTCCCACACGGGCAGCTCCAGGACTCCCTGATCCGGATAATTCAGAGAACAAAAACGAAACCGGTTGTCTGTCCTTTTTCTTACAAGTGCATAGGTTCCCATGGTGATCGCACAGGGAAATACATGACCTCCATTATAATCGGTATGTTCCCCGATCAGATTTACCCGGCCGGGTGCAAAAAAGATGCCCGTCACTGCACCGTCCCCATAAATCTGTTGAAATTTGTCCACAAGTTGTTGTTTCATTGCACTCTCCTCACCGCTTGTTTTGTCTATGGGCGTATCATATCATATTTTGTCACTTTTGTTAATATGCCCATCGCATTGACTTTTTCATCTTAGGTGATACAATGGAAAAAAATATTTTATTAAGGAGTATTCTCATATGTTAGAATTTTTAAAAGTAATTCTTCTGGGAATCGTTGAGGGAATCACAGAGTGGCTCCCCATCTCCAGTACCGGACACATGATTCTTGTGGAACAGTTTGTAAAACTGAATGTTACAGACGAATTTCTGGAAATGTTCCGTGTTGTGATCCAGCTTGGTGCGATCCTGGCAGTCGTCGTTCTCTATTTTCCGAAGCTGTGGCCATTCTGCAGCCCGAGAGACGGATGGATCAAAAAGGATACCTGGATCCTCTGGTTCAAGGTGCTGGTAGCCGCACTGCCTGCAGCCATCATCGGACTTCCTTTTGATGATCTGCTGGATAAACTGTTTTACAATTACCAGACAGTAGCTGTCACTTTGATCCTCTACGGTGTTCTGTTCATAGTCGTTGAAAACTATAACAAGAATCGTCGTCCGCGAACCAGGAAGCTGGAAGCACTTCCCTGGTCCACCGCTTTATTGATCGGTGTCTTTCAGATACTTGCCCTGATTCCTGGCACTTCCAGATCCGGTTCCACGATTCTCGGTGCGATCCTGCTTGGCTGCTCCCGTTCTGTAGCTGCTGAGTTCAGCTTTTTCCTTTCCATTCCGGTCATGTTCGGAGCCAGCCTTTTAAAACTGTTGAAATTCGGACTTCACTTTACCGGATCCGAAGCAGCGATCCTTCTTGTCGGCATGGTAACCGCCTTCGTAGTATCCATTCTGGCAATCAAATTCCTGATGGGATACATCAAGAAAAATAACTTCAAACCGTTCGGATATTACCGGATCGCTCTTGGAGTTCTTGTTCTTGCATACTTCATTTTCCTCGGCTGATGCCGTCCATAGTACATACAATGGAACCTAAGAGCCGCAAACAGCGGCTCTTTTTTATATCACAAACACATAGGAGAGACCTCACATGTACAAAGAAATAGCAAAACTTATTTTATACCGCGACCTTGGCGAGGACAGCATTTTGTTGAAGCTGGGTGGAATCTTTGAAGATTTTGAACTGAACCGGGCCGGAAAGGCAGAACTGACCAAACGAATCTATGAACAGATGAAAGCGCTCTTAGACCTGTCCACCAAATATGGATTTGACAAGAACCTGTGGCACAACTATCTGACCTTTATCCTTCTGACCAACGAAAACTCTTTCAGCATGACCAGTGAAAAAGTCGGTGCCAACGATGGAACTGTCAACCATTTTGCAAAAGCAGATTTTGCCGTATTTAAGAAGCTGTTTGATTTTGATTTCGGACCGATTGAAGAGGCTCTTGGTATCGATTGCTTCACTACTGTATGCAACTACAAAGCGATCCAGAAAAAAGAGCATATGTACAACCGGAATGTAAGTGAAAAAGTGCAGGCTGTCAGTCAGCAGATTGAGAACGCTGCCAACGAAGAAGACATTTTCCGCATCATCACTGATTTTTATGAGGCATATGGCGTTGGTATGTTCGGTCTGAACCGGGCTTTCCGTATCCGTCATCTGGACAATGACGTAGAATTTATCCCCATCAATAACACCGAGCGTGTGATGCTTGATGATCTGATCGGTTATGAGATCCAGAAGAAGAAACTAGTAGATAATACCGAAGCATTTATCAAAGGGCTGCCTGCCAACAACGTGCTGCTGTGCGGTGACGCCGGTACCGGTAAATCCACCAGCATCAAAGCCCTGCTCAACGAATATTACGATCAGGGTCTGCGTATGATCGAGATCTACAAGCATCAGTTTCAGGATCTGTCCAATATCATCAGTCAGATCAAAAACCGGAACTATCGCTTTATCATCTACATGGACGACCTTTCTTTCGAGGAATTTGAGATTGAGTACAAATTCCTCAAAGCAGTCATCGAAGGCGGTATGGAGACCCGCCCGGACAACGTGCTGATCTATGCCACCTCCAACCGCCGTCACCTGATCAAGGAGACATGGAATGACAGAGATGACATGGAGACCGATAACGGCATGCACCGTTCCGATACCATGCAGGAGAAGCTTTCCCTGGTTGCCCGCTTCGGTGTAACCATCTACTATGGAAAGCCAACCCCGAAAGAGTTCTTTACCATCGTCAAAGAACTCCGGAAACGCTACCCGGAGATCACCATGAGCGACGAAGAGCTCTGCGCAGAAGCCAATAAATGGGAACTGAGCCACGGTGGTGTCTCTGGAAGAACTGCACAGCAGTTTATCAATTATATTGCCGGAAAATCTGCGGAGAAATAATTCCTTTTTCTATATGTCCTCTGACAGCGGCAGATGAGTAATGCTCGTATGAAGATCAAAAGACAGAATGTTCCGCATGTTCGTGTGAACCGGATTTAAAAGTCCATCTCACACGAACACGCAAGACATTCTGTCTTTTTTCAATTCATACAGCGCTATTACATCATCCACCCTCGTCAGGAAATTTACAGGCATCGAAAAACTGCCCCAACAGATTTTCCATCGGGGCAGTTTTATAAGCACTATATATTTATTTCGTTTCCAGCAGCTTCTCCACGCTTGCGAGTTTTACGCACAGGGTGAACAGTTCTGCGGTGATCTTCAGTTCTTCCAGTGTTGGATAGGACGGAGCGATACGGATATTGGTGTCATGCGGATCCTTTTTGTACGGATAGGTTGCACCAACAGTAGTCAGTGTAACTCCAGCCTCTTTACATTTGTTGTAAATGGCTTTTGCACAGCCTTCCATGGAATCGAAGGAGATGAAATATCCGCCCAACGGTTTGGTCCAGGTTCCGATACCCAGTCCGCCCAGTTCGCGTTCCAGAGTCTCCAGTACCAGCTCAAATTTCGGACGCATGATATTTGCATGTTTTCTCATCTGCTCTTTAATGCCGTCCAGGTTCTTGAAATAACGTACATGACGAAGCTGGTTGATCTTGTCATGGCTGATGATCTGGATAGTCATAGATTTCTTCACCCAGTCAAGATTTGCCTTGGAGGCTGCCAGACAGCTGATACCTGCACCTGCAAAGCTGATCTTGGAAGTAGAAGCAAATTCCAGAACCATATCCTCTTTACCATTTGCCTTGCACATACCAAGGATCTCCGGCAAAGTGTCCTGTTTGTCCTCATAAAGATGATGTACGCAATATGCATTATCCCAGTATACTCTGAAATCCTCTGCTGCAGGACTTAAGTCTGCCATACGGCGGCATACTTCCTCAGAGTAAGTGATTCCCATAGGGTTCGTATACATCGGTACACACCAGATACCTTTGACTGCCGGATCTTTTACATACTCTTCCACCAGATCCATATCCGGTCCTTCCATGGTCATCGGAATGTTGATCATCTCGATACCAAAGTGCTCGGTAATAGAGAAATGACGGTCATATCCCGGAGCCGGACATAAGAATTTTACTTTTTCCAGACGGCACCACGGAGTGCTTCCCATAATACCATGTGTGTATGCACGGGAAATGCTGTCATACATTACATTCAGGCTGGCCGTACCAAATACGATCACATGCTCCGGATCCACGCCCAGCATATCTCCAAGAAGCTTTCTGGCACTGTAAATACCCTCCAGACATCCGTAGTTTCTGGTATCTACACCCTGATCATCCTTCATATCGCAATGACTGCTGAAAATATCCATCATAGGCATTGTCATATCAAGCTGATCCGTGGAAGGCTTTCCTCTGGACATGTCAAGCTTCAGACCTTTGCCCTTTGCATCCTCATATTTCTGAGTCAGTTCCTTTTTCAGTTCCAGCAATTCTTCTCTTCCAAGTTCACAATATGGTGTCATCTTATGTCCTCCTCTTTATAAAAATGGGGCTGTAAATACAGCCCCCTAAATGAGATCCTCATGAAATACTCTGCGAATCAGTCGATCATATTCCTTCCAGGCCGGATATTCTTCCAATTCCCGCAAAACTTCTGCTGTCTGACGATAAAGCCAGCCATGCATCTTCTTGTCTTTCTGGTGAAACCGTTCCCATACCTGATCACCAATACTGGTCACATCCCGCTCAATTGCTCTGAGGTTGGAAAGCTTGTCCGCCAATGCCAGTATTCTGGCATTCCGATCTGCCTTGTCTCTCAGGAATGTAAGCATCTCCTGCTTACGAACCAGCCAGGTCTCCTCTGCCGGCAGATCCCGACGCTTATCCTCGGTCTCATAACCTACGTAGGCGGCGATCCGTTCTCCGAAATACTGTTCCACCTCTTCCAGCGTAACAGGCGTGTCCTCCACTACATCATGAAGCACCGCCGCTGCGATCAGTTCTTCATCATCTGTCAGTTCAGATACGATCGCTGCTGCTTCAATCGGATGAGAAAGATATGGAATCCGACTTCCTTTTCTATGTGCTCCCTGATGAGCAATCGCTGCAAATACTACAGCCTTCTCATACAATGGCAGCCCGCTGTCCGAAAGCATCTGATTCATCTGTTCTGACATTTCTGTTGTCATTCCTCTAACACCCGTTACCCTTCAAACCCCAATTTCGTACCTAAATATATCACAGGTGTTTTCAAATGGCAACCCTATTTTTCGGATAAATGCCTGTATATCCTTATTTTTCGGACAAGTGACCATAAAAAGAGATCAGATATAAGCCACAGATTCCAACCAGTCCATAAATGATCCTGGACAGCCAGGTCATATTTCCAAACAGCCAGGCAACCAGATCAAAACTGAAGAACCCGATCAGTCCCCAGTTGATTGCCCCAATGATCGTAATGGTAAGCGCAAAACAGTCCAGACCTTTATTCATAACAGTCTACCTCCTTTTGCACCTAGTATATCCAGACCACTTTATCTTATGCGTGACTCCACTCCAGACTTATTGTGCTTCTGCCATGGCAGTGGTTCCACATTTGATCTCTTTCAGTACAAAATATGTTTTTGTATTGGATACGCCTTTAATGCTTTTGATGATCCGATGAAGCTGCTCCAGTGTCTCCGATGATTTTGTCTGGATCTTCAGCATAAAATCATAGTCACCGGTGAGATAATCGCAGGCTACGATGCTCGGGTTATCATGCATGACTTTTGTAAATTCATCGTAATACTTTGGATGTTCCAGCGAAACTTCCATGAGTGCTGTCACATCATTACCTATTTTATGCTGATCTGCAACAACTGTATACTGTCTGATGATTCCATTCCGCTCCAGTTTTCGGATTCGCTCGATCACAGCAGCCACTGAAAGATGCACTGTCTGACTGATCTCCGTTGCAGACTGCCTTGAATTCTCACTGAGACATTTTAAAATACTACGATCCATGCTATCCATATTCATTCCTCCTGCACTAAAATCAATGCAAAAAGGGCATGGAAAACCAATCATTTCCATGCCCATTCATGTACATTTTTTAATTTTTATCTACTATACAATAATTTTTTTTGTTATGCAAGAGATATTTTCCACAATTTTCAAAAAAATGATGGATTATCCTCTATGAAACAACGAAAATCCCTTCTTTTCATAAGGTTCCGTCTTCATATCCAGCACATCGTAACCGGAAGCCTCGATAACTGCTTTCAGCTTATCCGCATCAAGCTCCGTCTCTGAAATGATCTCCGTTCTTCCTTTACTGTGGGAAGATGTTACTTTTTTCACCTGGAATGCTTTTCTTACTGCATCATTTACATGAGCCTCACACATTCCGCATGCCATTCCATCTACATCTAATGTGATCTTATACATCATATGCCTCCTCATAAGCCGACTTCATTCAGTAAGTCTACTCTAACACTTTCCAGTTCTCTCGTCAATCAGCTTTTCTTTGGAAGTTCATCGATCAGTTTCTCGATCACCTGCTTCTTCACATACACATCAAAGCTCAGCAGACAGATAAAGGAAAAGATTCGAAGAAACTCCTGGTCCTCCGCTTCTGCTTCCGGGAAGATGCGGGATGCAGTCTCATACTTCTCCGTCACGTCCTGCTTCATCTTCTCCACCTGTTCTTTTTCCAGACTGAAGACTTCCTCATAGATGGACTGCATGTTCATCTCTCCATCCTTATGGAAATACCGCTGGGTCAACGGTTCCAGCAGACTCTGGATATCGCCGATGGACAGAATGGATTTGTAATAATAAATATAGATCAGAAGCAGCAGATGCTCCTTGGAATATTTCTTCTTATCTGGTGCCGGCAGCAGATGATTCTTCGCATAATTATTAATCATAGTCTTGGTCAGAATCTTATCATCCGGATACCGCTTGGATGACTGCAGGTGTTCTTCCATAAAAGTCGTCACCTGATCCATGTAAAGATCGATATTCGGAATCTCCGTCGGTTTAATATAATCGATCCTCTCAAGGCTTGAGAGGATACTGTTTAAGATATTTTCAGAATCAATGGTCATTTTTCTCTCACCTCATGATTCATTATATAGTATTCAAAACTACATAACAAGTTTTTTTTGTAATTTGTGAGTTTTTTCCATCAGGATCATGTATATCTTTCCATCTGACGGGTATACTGTAAATGTACCAAAGAGAAGTTGAATACTTATCCTCCCCTTTGAAAAGATCCGCCTGCTGTGCTCTCACACAACAGGCGGATCTTACGTTATCTATTCTTTTGTGTCTTTTTGTTCTTCTGCTTCCATTCTCCGGAATACCATGTCATATCCATCATTGCCATAATTCAATGATCGGTTCACACGGCTGATCGTAGCGGTGGATGCACCTGTCCGCTCTGCAATCTCAAGATAAGTCTTCTTCTCTCTCAGGAGTCTGGCCACTTCAAATCTCTGTGCCAGTGACTGGATCTCATTGATCGTGCACACATCTTCAAAAAATGTGTAGCACTCATCCATATCCTGAAGACTTAGGATTGCCTGAAACAAACCATCCGTAGATTCGTTACGAATATTTTTACTCATGTCCTGCCTCCTGACTTTATTATCTGACTATGCCATTTTAGCACAGTAAAATCATAAAGTCCAGCCGTTTTTCTATACTTTCTGATACTTATTGATAAATGGATACAGCTTCTCCCGGTCTGTATTGACCACCAGTTCTTCCGGGAACCCTGTCTCTTTGATCACGTCAAGAGCAAGCTCATGATTCAGGATATCCTCATAATAATGAGCATCGCTTCCCATGACAATGGGCACCTGATATTTCTTGCAGAGACGCAGCATCTCCATATCGTTTTCCCTGGCATTCTGACGGGTACAGCGGGGATTCAGTGAGTTATTGTTAAGCTCCAGCAGTGTATGATATTCTTTTGCCGCCTGAACGACTGCTTCCATGTCAACCATATATCTTCCATCATCCGGATGTCCGATAATATTGATATGTGGATTTTTCATGGCGCTGATCAGGCACTGAGTATTATACTCCCGGCTTCCCGGCTGAATACATGGTTTGTGAAGGCTGGCGATCGTCACATCCATATCTCCCAGATGTGGTTCTTCCAGATCCACCGTTCCATATTCATCCAGAATATTCAGTTCCACGCCAAGCAGCAGTTCCAGATCGCCATGCTTCCTTGGAACCACCTTCAGATTATGAAAATAAAAATCTGTGCAGGTTCCCTTCATGCGCGGTGCATGCTCTGTGATTCCATATACATCCAGTCCCTTATTCTGTGCCTCATGAATCATCTCCATCATGGTATTGTACGCATGACCACTGGCGATGGTATGAGTATGCAGGTCTAATACATCTCTCATCTTCTGTGTCCTTTACAATAAAGTCTCCAGTTCTTTCTTCGCCTGCTCCTGGCTGGTCACAACAATGCCCGCAATACCAAGAGCCTGCGCTGCCTCTACATTTCGCACTGTATCATCCAGGAATACACACTCCTCTGCCTTCAGACCATACCGGTCCAGCAGTGTCTGATAAATGGCCGGATCCGGCTTTGCCAGATGAACCGTATAGGACATGATGCCGCCGTCCATATGCGACAGGAAAGACAGTTCCTTTGATGCTTCCCTGCGGATCCGTTCACCATAGTTGGACAGATAATAGGTGTGATAGCCTCTGGCTTTCAGAGACTCGATCCAGTCCACAGAGCCTTCATACTCGCGGACGATCGTGCTTAAATCACTGAATACCAGACGGATCTCCTGCTCCAGCTCCGGCGTATGCGCCACAAACTGTTCCAGAATATCCTCATCGCTCTCCAGCCCCAGGTCAAGCTTTGGCCAGATGGGACCAAGCATCATCGCCTGGGCGATGCGGTCTGCTTTTTCCCCCTGGAATCCAAATCTTGCAATGTGATCCTTCCAGCAAAAATCAAGAAGCACGTTTCCAATATCGAAAATCACATTTTTGATCATAAGATGATCCTCTGCTTATTTATTTCTGTAGATAATATCGTCACGTCCCGGTCCGTTGGAGATCATCGTGATCGGGCACTCGATCTGTTTCTCGATAAACTCGATATATTTACGGCAGTTCTCCGGCAGATCCTCATATTTCTTGATGCCACGGATATCGCATTTCCATCCCGGAAGAGTCTCGTATACCGGTTTTGCTTTCTCCAGCAGATAGGTGGTCGGGAAATCTGTCGTTACTTCGCCATCAATGTCGTATCCGACACATACCGGGATCTCATCCAGATAGCCCAGTACATCCAGTACGGTAAATGCTACGTCAGTTGCTCCCTGCAGACGGCATCCGTATTTGGAAGCCACACAGTCGAACCATCCCATTCTTCTCGGACGTCCGGTAGTTGCACCGAACTCTCCGCCGTCTCCACCGCGGCGTCTCAGCTCATCAGCCTCGTCACCAAAGATCTCGCTGACAAATGCACCTGCTCCAACTGCACTGGAGTAAGCCTTGGAGACTGCGATGATCTGTTTGATCTCATATGGCGGAATACCTGCTCCGATGGCACCATAAGCTGCCAGAGTGGAAGAAGAAGTAACCATCGGATAGATTCCATGATCCGGATCCTTCATGGTTCCCAGCTGGCCTTCCAGCAGGATGTTCTTTCCTTCTTTGATCGCTTTCCACAGATAAGCAGATACATCACATACATACGGCTCTACCATCTTCTTGTATTCCATCATCTCTTCGTAGATATCCTCTGCCTTCAGAGCCGGTGCATGGTACAGATGCTCCAGAATAACATTTTTCTGAGCCAGTACACTGTTAATCTTCTCCATCAGATCTTCTTTGCTTCTGAACAGCTCGCTCACCTGGAAGCCGATCTTTGCATATTTGTCTGAATAGAACGGTGCGATACCGGACTTGGTGGATCCGAAGGACTTTCCTGCCAGACGCTCCTCTTCCAGTTTATCAAAAAGAATATGATAAGACATTACCATCTGAGCACGATTGGAGATCAGGATCTTCGGCGCCGGTACTCCTCTGTCCACAATGCCTTTTAACTCATTGAAAAACACCGGAATGTTCAGTGCCACACCATTTCCAATGACGCTGGTGGTGTGTCCGTAAAAGATTCCTGAAGGAAGTGTATGCAGTGCAAATTTACCATAGTTATTAACAATGGTATGTCCCGCATTTGCTCCACCCTGGAACCGGACGATGATATCAGACTCCTGGCCAAGCATATCTGTGATCTTTCCTTTGCCTTCGTCTCCCCAGTTTGCTCCTACTACTGCTCTTACCATAATATAATGTTCCTCCATTTCGCAGGTTTTTCCTGCTTTGTACATACTAAAGTGGGAAATCTTTCTGTTTTTTCCCACACACTGCTAAGTATAGCTTAAAAATATTTATAAGTAAAGTGCTATATCGTGAACAAATCATGCAAAATCAAATAAAGAAAGCTGGTTGGATTCGGGCAATCCATCCAAAAGTCCCAGATCTCCCATCAGATCGATGACTGTCTTACTTAATTTGCTTCTCTGTCTTAGATCATCTCTGGAAAGAAATGGTCCCTCTGCCGCCGCCGTAACAAATGCATCGGCTGCCTTGTCTCCCAGCCCATCGATGGTGGACAGAGACGGCATCAGTTTTCCATCAATGATCTGAAACTCATGGGCATTTGCCCGGTAAATATCGATCTTCATGAATTCAAAGCCTCTGGCATACATTTCCTGCACGCTCTTCATATCCTTCAGAGTCTCCTGTTCCTTCTGTGACAGGGTATCGCTCCTGCGCTTGTAGTCATCCATATAACGCTCCAGCCGCTCTCGTCCCTGGCACATAAGCTCATAGTTAAACGCATCCGCACGAATGGAAAAATATGCCGCATAATAGGCCAGCGGATAATTGATCTTGCACCAGGCGATGCGCCATGCCATCATAACATAGGCTGCCGCATGTGCTTTCGGGAACATGTACTTGATCTTCTCACAAGACCAGATATACCAGTCCGGCACATTGTGGGCGATCATCTCTTCCTTCCATTTCGGCCAGTTATCACATTTTCCTTTCGCAACCGTACCCTTACGGACTGCCTCCATGATCTTGAAGGACATCTCACTCTCCAGCCCCATACCGATCAGATAGGTCATAATATCATCTCGAGTACAGATGGCCGTGGAAATGGTTGCTTTCCCTTCCTGGATCAAGGTCTGTGCATTACCCAGCCATACGTCTGTTCCATGTGCCAGACCTGCAATCCTGACCAGATCGGAGAAATGAGTTGGATGAGTATCAATAAGCATCTGCATAGCGAACTCTGTACCGAACTCCGGGATTCCAAGGGAACCCAGCCTTGTGCCGCCGATATCCTCCGGCTTCACACCCAGCGCCTCTGTACTCTGGAACAGACTCATCACCTGCGGATCATCCAGCGGAATCGTGGTGGCATCCACACCTGTCAGGTCCTCCAGCATACGGATCATAGTCGGATCATCGTGTCCAAGAATATCCAGCTTCAACAGGTTGTGATCGATGGAATGATAATCAAAATGGGTAGTTACAATATCCGTGGTCATATCATTTGCCGGATGCTGTACCGGTGTAAAGGAATAGATGGTCTCTCCCAGCGGAAGAACGATGATACCGCCCGGATGCTGTCCGGTGGTCCGGCGCACTCCGGTACACCCCATAACGATCCGGTCGATCTCGCAGTTCCGTTTGCTGGTTCCCCGTTCTTCATAGTATTTTTTTACATATCCAAATGCAGTCTTGTCTGCCAGTGTACCAATAGTCCCTGCACGGAAGGTCTGACCTGCGCCGAAGATAACCTCCGTATATTTATGCGCCTTGGACTGGTAATCACCGGAGAAATTCAGGTCGATATCCGGCTCCTTGTTTCCCTTGAAACCAAGGAACGTCTCGAACGGAATATCAAATCCTTCCTTATTTAACTTGTGCCCGCACTTGGGACAGTCCTTATCCGGCATATCGCAGCCCGCCATACCGGCAAATTTCCGCACATCTTCCGAATCAAAGTCACTGTAATGACACGCCGGGCAGATATAATGAGGCCGCAGCGGATTTACTTCAGTGATTCCTGCCATGGTCGCTACAAAAGAAGATCCTACAGAGCCTCGGGATCCTACCAGATAGCCGTCATCATTGGACTTCCACACCAGCTTCTGGGCGATAATATACATAACGGCGAATCCATTACCAATGATAGACTTCAGTTCTCGCTCCAGACGCTCGGTTACCACCTCCGGCAGATCATCTCCGTAGATCTCATGCGCTTTATTGTAACAGATCTCACGCAAGGTCTTATCGGAATCCGGAATGACCGGCGGACATTTATCCGGACGCACCGGTGACAGATGTTCACACATATCAGCAATCATATTGGTGTTGGTGATGACCACCTCTTCCGCTTTCTCCGTTCCTAAAAATGCAAATTCCTCCAGCATTTCCTCTGTGGTCCGCAGGAACAGCGGGGCCTGTTCGTCCGCATCGGAGAAGCCTTTTCCTGCCATGATGATCCGTCGGTAGATCTCGTCCTGCGGGTCGATAAAATGCACATCACAGGTGGCAACAACAGGCTTGTGGAACTCTTCCCCCAGCCGGACGATCTTTCGTACATTTTCCCGAAGGTCTTCCTCTGAGTTCACTGGATTCTTGGAATCCCTCAGCATAAACGCATTATTTCCAAGAGGCTGGATCTCCAGATAATCATAGAATTCCACGATCCGTGCGACCTCCTGATCTGGCGCGCCTCTGAGGATCGCCTGATAAAGCTCTCCCGCCTCACAGGCAGAACCCACAATCAGACCTTCCCGGTACTGATTGAGCTCACTCTTGGGAATACGTGGTCTTCTGGCAAAATGATTCAGATGGGACAAAGAGACCAGCCGGTACAGATTCACCCGGCCAATATCATTTTTCGCCAGAATGATCACATGATAAGTAGGCATCTTGCGGATGGCACTCTCATTGGATTTTCCCATCTCGTTGACCTGATCAAGATCAAAGGCATCCTTATCTTTGAACATCTGAATAAATTTCACGAAGATCTCTGCGGTACAGGCCGCATCGTCCACCGCCCGGTGATGATGATCCAGGGAAATGTTCAGTGCTTTTGCCACGGTATCCAGCTTGAATTTATTGAGGGCAGGCAGCAGGATACGCGCCATGGCAACGGTGTCTCCCACCGTGAAATCTGTGTCGATTCCCATGCGCCTGCAGTTTTCCTGGATGAATCCTGCATCAAAAGAAGCATTGTGGGCGATCAGCACACAGCCTTCACAGAACTCCAGGAATTTCGGCAAAATATCTTCGATCACCGGCGCATCAATGACCATCTCATCGCTGATACTGGTGAGCTGTTCGATTTCAAATGGAATGGGCTCCCTTGGGTTTACAAAGGTGCTGAACCGATCCACGATCTTACCTTCAATGACTTTGACTGCACCGATCTCAATGATCCGGTTGTTGACCGCCGACAGACCGGTGGTCTCCAAGTCAAACACCACATATGCACCGTCCATGCTCTGACCTTTGGAGTTTTCCACAACTTCCTTCAGGTCATCCACCAGATATCCTTCCACTCCATAGATGACCTTAAAGTCCTCATCCTTGGAAATGGTATGGCTGGCCTCGGTAAATGCCTGCACGCAGCCATGATCTGTGATCGCCAGTGCCGGCATTCCCCAGGATTTTGCACGGTTCAGAAGGACAGCTGCATCGGTCACTCCATCCATATCGCTCATCTTCGTATGGCAATGCAGTTCCACTCGCTTCTTATAAGAATAGTCCATGCGATGAGTGGTAAAATCTGCAATCTTTTTGATTCCCACCACGGAGCTGATGGTCAGCTCATGGTCAAACCGGTCAAGAGTCGTCATACCCTTTAATTTCACAAAGGCTCCGGCCTTGATCTTGCCCCTGATATCCTCCAGGAACTCATTTTTCACAAACATTTTCACATGAATGGTATCGGTAAAATCGGACAACGTCATTGTAATGATCGTACGCTCTCCACGGATCTCCCGTTCTTCCACATTGAAGATCTTGCCTTTGACAGTGACTTCTCCCATCTCTTCCTGCACCTGTTCCAGCGGGATCGGTTCATCTTCAAAATCTCTTCCATAGAGTACATCCGGGTTATCGCTTCTGCGGTAGCTTCCGCCAGAACCGAAGGATCCTCCCTTGCGGCCTCCGCCAAAGCCTCCACCATTGCCGGAAGAGCCGCCCTTCTGTCCGCCACCAGCTTCTGCAGCCGGTGCGCTCTTTCCTGCTGCGGCTGCTTCCGCCTTCTTCTCTTCTCTGGCAGCTTTTGCCTCTGCCTTCGCTTCTGCTTTGGCGGCCTTCTCTTTCCGCAGATTCTCACTTAAGAAGCTGATCCTCTGCTGCAGCTCTGCCTCGCTCTTCTCCATGGAGATGCTTTCCTTCGGCTCCCGATATTCCACATCAACCTTTACCCGAAAGCCACAACGCTCGTTGAATACCCGGTCCAGAATGCGGATAATATCCTCCACTGCATCTTTGTCATAGACCTTACTGGAGATACCTACCAGCACATTTTCTTCATCAGGAAATTCCACGGCTGCATTTTTCAAAATGCTTCGTTTATATGGACTGTACGCTTCCAGTTCCGTCAGAACACTGTCCTCATACAGAGACCATAACTTCTGCGGTGTATACTGACTGGAGAGCTGAAACTTTTCAAAGATCAGCACCTGTACTTTCCGATATCCGAAAATCTGTCTCTGAATCTGTTTTGCCAAGTGAAAAAGCTGATTTTTTGCAATCAGCTTTTTACTCGTAATATAGACCCGCAGCACATCCTGAGAAGGAGATGTGGACACTCGTGTCACCACCACCTGCTCGAACAATGCCCGTGTCTGGTTATCTACTTCCAGTGTGCGAAATACCTCAAAAAACGGTTTTTCAGTCATTCCAGTTCTCCAGTTCATGCCGGAGTGCATCAAGGAGCTGATCTTCCGGCAACTTCTGTACGATCTCGCCATGCTTGATCAGAAGACCGATGCCGTCTCCCCCGGCAATTCCGATGTCTGCTTCCTTTGCCTCTCCAGGTCCGTTTACCACACATCCCATAACAGCCACCTTAATATCCAGTGGGAAGCCGGATACCATGGTCTCTACTTTATTTGCCAGACCGATCAGATCGATCTTCGTACGTCCACAGGTCGGACAGGATACCACCTCGATCCCGCCTTTGCGAAGTCCAAGAGTACGAAGGATCAGTTTTGCGGATTTGATCTCTTCAACTGGATCCCCAGTCAGGGAGACACGGATCGTATCACCGATCCCCTGGCTTAAGATGATGCCAAGACCCACAGCAGATTTGATATTTCCGGAAAACAGAGTCCCTGCTTCGGTAATGCCTACATGAAGTGGATGATCGGTCTTGTCTGCGATAAGCTGATGCGCCTTCGCACACATCATAACATCTGAAGATTTAATGCTGATGACCAGATTGTCATAGCCCAGGTCCTCAATGATCTTTACTTTATCAAGCGCACTTTCCACAATGCCTTCTGCAGTCACACCATGGTATTTCTCCACAAGCTCTTTTTCCAGAGAACCGCTGTTCACCCCCACACGGATAGGGATATTGCGCTCCCTTGCAGTGTCTACCACTGCTTTGATCCGGTCAAGACTTCCGATATTTCCTGGATTGATGCGGATCTTGTCTGCTCCATTTTCCATGGCTGCAATGGCCATCTTATAGTCAAAATGAATGTCTGCCACCAACGGAATGGTGATCTGCTTTTTGATCTCCTTGATCGCCTCTGCCGCCTCCTTGGTGGGTACGGTACAACGGATGATCTCACAACCTGCTTCCGTCAGTCTGTGGATCTGCTCTACCGTCGCTTTTACATCTTCTGTTCTTGTATTTGTCATAGACTGGATCAGGATCGGATTCCCTCCGCCAATGACCCGGTCTCCAATCTTCACTACTTTTGTATGATCTC
Organism: Hominiventricola aquisgranensis; assembly: GCF_040096225.1. Lineage (NCBI taxonomy): Bacteria > Bacillati > Bacillota > Clostridia > Lachnospirales > Lachnospiraceae > Hominiventricola > Hominiventricola aquisgranensis. The sequence goes on from NZ_JBBMFC010000005.1 coordinate 109,134, forward strand.
GATACATCTTAAACTTCTCCTTCCCTTATCATTTTTATAAATGAGCTTCCCTGGCTTCATCCAGGCGCTTCTGAATACTGTATTTATTAACGCTTAGCACCAGCCCGATCTCCATCAGCAAAAATACGGATGCAGAACCTCCGTAACTGAAGAATGGCAAGGTAACTCCTGTAGTCGGAAACAGCCCTGTCACGACCAGCAGGTTCAGGATCACCTGCAGTGCAATGTGAGAAAATACACCAATAGTGAGCATTCTTCCCAGCATATCCTCTGCAGTCTGTGAAATGATATAGATCCGGTACAGCAAAAAAATGAACAGTAAGATTACCAGACCTGCGCCGAAGATTCCCAGCTCCTCGCAGATAATGGAAAATATGTAATCATTGTAAGGTTCCGGGATCTTACCCAGCTTCTGGATACTGTTTCCCAGGCCCTTGCCCCATAATCCACCGCTTCCGATGGCATAGAGTCCCTGCAGCGCCTGCATGGCTTTTCCGGTCTCATATTCATAAGGATCCAGCCATGCGCGGATACGCTCAAAACGGAAGCTCTCTGCTGCCTGTGCCGGGTCCATGCTGGCCACATAGTAGACAATGGCCGTCACTCCAATGCCGACAATCAGAATCGCCACAATGAATTTCCAGTATTCCGGATGTACCACAAACATCATAAATGCTGCTGTCCCCAGAATGATCACAGCAGAACTCATGTTATCGCTGACTTTCCAGATCAGCACTGCAATAATGCCTGCTGGAATCATGATCTTGATCATGGACAGCCAGCTCTTGATATGTCTCCCTTTTGCCGTCAGCAATGTTGCCATAAAGACGATCATCAATATTTTGACAGGCTCTGCCACCTGTACCTGTACTGGTCCCAGCTGTACCCACCTGGTCGCCTCATTTGCCGTAATTGCCAATGGCGTGAACAACAACGCCACGAACCCAAAGCAGGCAAGATAGCCCACACCTGCAAACCGGCAGATCAAGTGATAGTTAACGCCAGCCACCATCAGCATGGCCAACACTCCCACCATACTGAATACCACCTGTCGTTTCAGGAAGTACATGGAATCGTTGTTAAAAGCAGAACTCATTCCTGCTTTATAATAACTGGCACTATAGATCATGATAAAGCCAAATACCATGATAAAAAAAAGCACAACCAGAAGGTTCGTATCCATCCCTAACGGGCCGAACTGAAAGATCCGGTTCCTTCTTTTACGAGCCATCTATCAGGCCTCCCGTCTCTCATACCGGCAAAAACGGAATTCCAGATCAAAATAAGTCTTCTCTTCACTTTCACCGGTCAGTACCCAGGCCGGATCCTCTTCCAGATTCGGGAACCAGGCATCTGCATCATAGACATGATCCGTTCTTGTCACATGTGCCACGTCACAGTACGGAAGAAATTCCTTATAAATAGAATCTCCGCCGATGATATACACGTCTTCGCTGTTATATTTTTTCAGTTCTTCCAGAACTTCCTCTACGGAGTGGCAGATAATGGCACCCTTCACCTGATAGTTGGGATTTCTGGTCAGAATAATGTTCGTACGGTTCTTAAGCGGCTGTCCACCCGGGAAGGTATCCAGTGTCTTTCTTCCCAGCACCACTACTTTTCCGGTAGTCTCAGAACGGAAGAATTTCATATCCTCCGGTATGCTCACTAAAAGTTTTCCTCTATAGCCAATGGCCCAGTTACTGTCCACATTTACGATCAGATTCATCTTTTATCCTCCTGAATTTCTCTTTGTTATGCTGCGGTTATTATACTGCGATCGGAATGTTTTTCACCTGCGGTCCTGCCTGATAGTCTTCCACGATCAGATCCGCAGTAGTAAATGCATAAAAATCTTTAACTTCCGGGTTCAGGGATACCTTTGGCGCCGGGTAAGTCTCTCTGCCTATCAGCTCTTTTACCACATCCACGTGGCGGTCATAAATATGTGCGTCCGCAATCACATGAAGCAGTTCGCCCGGAATCATATTGCAGGACTGTGCCACCATCATAAGCAGGATCGCATACTGACATACGTTCCAGTTATTTGCTGCCAGCACATCCTGAGAGCGCTGGTTCAACACCATATTTAAGGTAAGCCTGTCCTCTCCCGGTGTCTGTGTCACATTCCATGTGGTGCTGTAGGCACAGGGATACAGATGCATCTCACTTAAGTCCGCATGCACATAGGTGTTCGTCATGATCCGGCGGCTGAACGGATTATTTTTCAGATCATACAGGACCCGGTCCATCTGATCAAACATGCCTTCTTTGTATTTGCTCTTTACGCCGATCTGATAGCCATAAGCTTTTCCGATGGAACCGGTCTCATCTGCCCACTCATCCCATACATGGCTGTTCAGGTCATGAATATTAGCTGATTTTTTCTGATAGATCCACAGGATCTCATCCATACAGCTCTTCAGTGCTGTCTTTCTCAGTGTGATCGCCGGAAATTCCTTTCTCAGGTCATAACGGTTCACTACTCCGAATCGTTTGATTGTATATGCAAAGCTTCCGTCTTCCCATTTAGGACGAACCTTTTCTCCTTCCGTACTGGTCCCATGTTCCAGAATATCGTGACACATATTGATAAAAAGCTGGTCTGCGTAACTCATGGATCGTGATCCTCTCTTTCTTCTATGACAGTTAAGTACAATTATATCGCATCCCCCGGAGGCTTGCAAGAGTTGTCGTTTGGAGTATGAGAGAGGGAGAGGCACTGGTTGCTGACAGTTGTGCAGAGGGACCGCTTCCGCTAAGTCCTCGTCCAATGGTACTAACCTTCGACTATCGCCAAAGGCTCAGTCTCAGGAAGTACCAGGACTGCGGGACGTCCCCTGCACAATCTGTCAGCAACCACCCCTCCCTCTCTCATTTACAAATCTTCGCCACGCATGAATTGTCCAAAGTCTTTCACCTGACTTTTAAAGGAGGAAAAATCCGGCAGGGCTTTGACACGATATGCGCAGGAGCGGTGCAGGCACAGACAGATTGTAAAGGGGACGTCCGCAGTCCCGGTACTTCCTGAAATCAAGCGGGAAGCGCAGATTGAAGGTTAGTACCGCTGGATCGAGGACCTAGCGAGAGCGGTCCCTCTGAACAACTGTCTGTGCCTGGCATCGCTCCTGCTCACAATAAAAAAGGAGCCCTGCCACGCAGATGTTTCATCTACAAGGCAGGGTTCCATATTCTCAGGAGACTTACTCTCCCAGCACTTCTTTCATAAATTGCGCGATATATTCTGCCAGTGCCATACGGACATTGCACATGCAATGATTGCAGTCGAAAGTGATCTGCTTCTGCACAGCCACTGTATCGTGTTCTTTCAGGCGGTTCCACAAAGGCATTATCATATGTTTGCCAGGTGCGATATCATCTCCACCTCCAACTACGATACACATATTCCGATCCTTCACATCTTCAAAGGCATCTGCAAAGCAATACGCTTCTTTATGTGCATCCGCATCCTTGTAGATGGCTTCCAATCCGTCACTTTGAAGAACACTTCCTTCCTCTATCAGTCCCCGGAACCGTTCCCCCTGCCCATGAAGCAGATAATAGGAAGGATCATAGGGGGTCATCAGGATGATTCCTTTTACCCACTGCAGACGTCTGCCGCTCTGAAGTGCGGTATTGCCGCCCATACTATGTCCGCACAGGAAAATGCTGTCAGGATCGATCTTCCATTTTTCACAGATTTCAGGACTTCTACAGTATCAGCAACCCTAATTTTCGATTTCCTTAAATTTTTTCGACCATATTCGATCTTATTTTTCCAGTTCAGAGGTACAGAACGGGCAGCGGATCGCACTTTTGTGTTGTTCTCCTCGTAATATTTTTATCGATTTACCGAATATGCCATCCGGCGGTATGCATGTCTGGCTCCACGGATCGCTTTGGAATAAGCCAGAATGTTTTCCGGCAGTGCCATGCCGGTGTAGCCGGAATCTCCCAGATGATGGATATCTGTTCCTGCCATCTTGCACATAAGAGCGATCTGGCGGATGGTCTCCGTATCAGCTCCCTCCTGAGAGGTTCCGATAGAAGTCATGGTCAGCACGCCTCTGCTGTGGGCTTCTTTGACCAGGCTTCTTACATATTCCATGGTGATACCTGGAACTGTACCAGGAGCCGGGAACAGGACAATATCTGCCCCTGCGCCGATAAATTCTTCCACATCCCGCGCTGTGATAATATGCTCGCCAGCCTCCGACGGAATTCCCGATGCATGCATCTTGCCTGCTGCCAGGATCACCTTATCTCCCACTGCCGCTTTCAGCCGACGCAAAGTGTCAGTAATCGCTCCGTTAGAGACGCCGTTACCGGGATTTCCGGTAAGAAGGATCATGTCCACACCCATCTCACAGGCTTTCACTGCATTTTCCACTGTCGCCCGGCGTCCCGGTGACATTTTCCACATATTATCCGGATCTTCTCCACCGGCATTATCCTCCACCGGTTCCAGATTGATGCCAACCATGCGGCCCGTCAATCGCTTCAGTTCCCGGACACAGTCTTCCGGCTTCACCTTTGGCAGACCCTGGATCACCGGATTCTGCACATCAAAGATGTTGAGCAGTAGAATGTCTGCTCCCATGGATGCCGTAAACTCCGCATTGGTAATATTTCCAAGCATAGGCAGCACGGTTCCGATGCTCTCACAGGCGATCACTCGCCCCTCGCTTCCACTGATACTAGACAGCCAGTCCTCTTTTTTGAAGGTCACAAAATCTGATGTGACACAATCCAACATTCTCTTTGCCATAGTTACCCCTTTCTCTCCCTGCTCTTTGCCTCTTCCCAGATGGTGCACGCTGCACTGTTGGGACATTTCTCCGGATTGCAGTCAAATTCCGTCAACGTCACGCTTCCATCATCCCCCTGCTCATATTCACAGCAGATGGTCCGCGTCTCGTTGCTGGTCCGGCAGAAACCGCTGATAAATTCTTCCAGGATCTCACCCATACTTTTTCCTCCTGTTCCATAGTTCCTCTTTTCTGTATATACTATACCATGAAACCATGTTACAATGAACAGGCAATCCCGAAAAAAAGAAAGGCAATTTTTATCTATGGAACATCTTTTTTATTATTATCTGATCGTGATCAATGTTCTCGCATTTGCGCTGATGGGCATTGACAAGTCCAAGGCAAAACGGCATCTGTGGCGGATTCCGGAGAAGACTTTATTCCTGTCCGCACTACTTGGAGGCGGCGCTGGAGCCATTATCGGCATGTACTTTTTCCATCACAAGACCCGTCACTGGTACTTTGTGATCGGCATGCCAATGATCTTAATCGCAGAAGTTGCTATTTATTTGTATTTTATCCGCTGAATCGCTTGAAAAAAGCAGTGGTATCTATTATTATCATTACTAAGAATACATAATTTTCATAAGGAAGACTAATAAAATGGATATCAACTACGAACTCTATAAGGTATTTTACTATGTGGCGATCTCACTGAGCTTTTCGGAGGCGTCCAAAAAATTATACATTTCCCAGTCTGCAGTCAGCCAGTCTATCAAAGTACTGGAGAAAAAGCTGAATCAGCCTCTGTTCATCCGAAGCACCAAAAAGGTGCAGCTGACTCCGGAAGGCGAGACTCTGCTCCGTCATGTGGAACCAGCCATGAACCTGATCCGCAGAGGGGAAGCACAGATCCTGGAGGCAAATACTCTGGGTGGCGGGCAGCTCCGTATCGGTGCATCCGACACCATCTGCCGCTATTTTCTGGTGCCCTACTTAAGCCGTTTCCACAAGGAATACCCGAACATTCACATCAAAGTAACCAACCAGACTTCCATTGGATGTGTGGATCTTCTGGAAAATGGCAGCGTGGATCTGATCTTTACCAATTATCCCAATTCCCGGCTTGGGAACGGAAAACAGGTACAACATATCAAGGATTTTCAGGACTGCTTTATTGCCAGCCGTAAATACTATGGCGAACTGGAACATCAGCCTTTATCTTTCAAGGAACTTTTAAATTATCCGATCCTGATGCTGGACCGGAACAGCACCACGAGCGAATTTCTTCATGCCCTGTTCCAACAGCATCAGCTGGATCTTGTCCCTGAGATCGAACTAAGTTCCAATGACCTGTTGCTAGACCTGGCAGATATCGGTCTTGGCATTGCCTTTGTTCCGGACTTCTGCCTGGCGAGGGCTGGCGGCGATCTGTTCCAGATCCCCTTAAAAGCAACATTGCCGACCAGACAGCTTGCACTGGCTTACAGTGACAAGATGCCGATCAGCAACGCAGCCAAACAGTTTATTCAATATTTCAGCCAGAATTCCTGAAGCTGTCCTGCCAGCGAATCCACCTGACAATAAGCGTGCTGTTCCCATTCTCTCGGGAACAGCCGCTGATATGAGATCGTGGCAAACCGATCATCCATCAAAAGGATCATTCCTCTGTCCGCTTCTGTCCGGATCACTCTCCCCGCCGCCTGCAGTACCTTATTCATCCCCGGATACTGATAAGCATAGGCAAATCCATCCATTCCTTTTTTGTCAAAATATTCTTTCACGATCTCCCGTTCTCTGCACACCTGCGGCAAACCAGTTCCAATGATCAGTGCACCGATCAGCCGGTCCTCTGTCAGATCGATTCCTTCTGAGAAAATACCTCCCATAACACAAAATCCAACCAGAGAATGGTTTCGTTCTTTTTCAAATTCTTTCAGAAATGCTTCCCTTTCTTCTTCCGCCATACCTGATTCCTGTCGGATACATTCCATATCTTCATAAGCCACGCAGCGATCTGCTACCTGTTCCATCACCTGATAGGAAGGGGCAAACACCAGATAATTGCCAGTTTTCACCGTGACTGTCTCGTGAATATACCGGGCCATCCGCTCATATTCCGGCGCTCCTCGCCTGGAATACCGGCTGCTCACATCCGTTCCTACCAGCAGTAAGCGATTGGCAGGGTCAAAGGGGGACTTAGCATAGACCGCATAATCCTCCAGGTTTCCAGTGAGCAGATCCTTATAATAATTGACCGGCAGAAGGGTTGCCGAGAAAAAGATAGTTGCCGTGCCGCAGTCCAGACACTGGCACAGATTTTCCGCCGGGCGCACGCAGAACAGATGTAACCAAAAGTGTCCTTCTTCCGAAAAGTCTGTATAGATCACATAATTGTCATCCAGCCGATCACAGATTCCCAGAAAGTTCCATACTGAAAAATAGAACTCCATGACCTGTTCCCGGATCTCTTCCGGCACCGGCTGCTCCAGATATTTATCCAGTTCTGCGCTGAGTCTTTGCAGCTGCAGTTCAAAGCCACCAACCTGAGGCAATATCTGAAATCCACTCTCGCATTCCCTCTTCAAGGTTAAGAGATATCGATTACAGCCATCCAGTGCTTTGGTAAGTCCTTCCCGTTTTCCACGCAGCAGCCTTTTCATCTGCAGAAATGCTTCCTTCTCCAGCGAAACACTGTACATCTCTCTGCCACGCTCCACCAGGTTATGCGCCTCATCAATCAGGAACAGATAATCTTCCCTTACACCATCTGCAAAAAAGCGTTTTAAGCTGACATTGGGATCAAAGACATAATTATAATCGCAGATCAGTGTGTCCACCCAGACTGCCAGATCCAGACTCAGCTCGAACGGACAGACCTTGTATCTTTCCGCTGACTCAAGAATCACCTCTCTGGTACAGGCATCCGGTCCCGTAGTCCATAATTCATAGACCGCCTGATTGATCCGGTCAAAATGTCCCTTTGCTCTTGGACAGTGATCCGGGTCGCATTCTGGCTTTTCACAGACACATAATTTCTCCTTTGCAGTCAGAACCACTGTCTTAAGTTCCATGCCCTGCTGCCGCAGCAGATCCAATGCGTCCACCGCCACTGTCCGCGTGATCGTTCTCGCTGTCAGATAAAAGATGCGGCTCGCCAGCCCTTCTCCCATAGCTTTCAGTGCCGGAAACAGAACCGAAAGTGTCTTTCCCACACCCGTCGGAGCCTGGATAAACAGCCTCTTCTTTCTTGCGATTGTCCGGTAGACACTGACTGCCAGATCCTTCTGCCCTTCCCTATAATCAAAGGGAAAGATCAGCTTCTTCAGACTCTCTGCACGTCGTTCCTGCCATAGGGATTCAAAGGACACCCATTTCCCATATTCTGCCATAAGATCCCGGAACCATCCGGAAAGCTCTTCCATCGTATAAGTCTCTTCAAAATAGCGCAGTTCCTCCGTCTCCAGATCCGCATAGATCATCCGGACTCCCATACGCATCTGCCCACGCTGCTGTCCGTAAATATAGGCATAACACTTTGCCTGTGCCAGATGAACCTCCACCGGTGCTTCCATCCGGGACAGATCCCGATAAGTTCCTTTGATTTCATCAATCACGATTAATGGCTCTTCTCCCCTCTTATCTGTCCAGATGCCATCGGCACGTCCTTCCACGGACACCGGAATGTCCTCCAGCAGGATCTGATATTTTAATGTCACTTCTGCCTGATAATCGGAACCCATCTGCTTCTGTAATTTTCTGTGAATGCGGCTTCCCGCCTGCATGGCCTGTGCATCCCGCCTCCCGCTGCTCTGGCGTCGGTCCAGATCACCGCTTCGCAGCAAGAATTCCACCAGATCCCGGACGGAGATTCGTTGTGTTGTTCTCACGTGTTGTTACTCCCATTCTTCTTTTTCGCATCTCCTGTCATTATATCATGAAGCATAGCTTCATGATCGACATTCGCCGTTCGCCAAGAGTGAGCAAGCTCCCTCTGGCTCTCTTGCGCTCATTATAACGCAAAAAGAGTCATTGCTCCACTGATTCCTCTCAGTAGTGCAATGACTCCTTTCCGATCTTATGATCTTTTCTTATGCAACTTTATGTTTTTCCAGAAAGCTGTCAAAGTCGCTGTTCTCGCCATGACATTTAACAATCAGGATCTGACCCAGATCCATACTGAGCACACCCAGAATGGATTTTGCATCAACAAGAAAACGATTGTATCTTACATCAATATCAAAATCACATTTTGTTGCAGCTTTAACAAAATCATGCACATCATCCATATTCAGTCTGATCCTTGTCTCTTTCATCTCTTTCACTCCTCAATGACACATCCTTTTATAAATGGTCTTTTTCTGCCTTTTACAGATACATTTTCTTATTTTCACGATTATTATACTCACAGATTTTCCTTTGTCAAATTCGCCCCGGTTCAGATTTTCCTTTTTTTCTTTGTTAAATATGTATAATTTTGTTGCTGATTTTCAGGCAAAATAACCATACTTTTCTATGAGAATGCGTATTCAAGGACTATTCCTGTGATATCTGTTTTTCATGTTCTTGTTTCGTTTCCTTGTTTTGACATTTTTCACAATCTTCACGCAGACTCTCATTCTGAAATTCTTTCATAAAATCCCGGTATTTCAAGGGAATTAACGAAGTTTGCAGCTTTTGATTAACTCTTGCTTCAATCGTAAGGGTCTTAAAAAAGCACTTCCAAAGCTCTCCATATCGGACCTCCTCATGCGACATTTCCGCCTCCAGTACAGATCGCTCATCTACCTCTTCTACCAGGAACCATCCTTTTCCTGCCGGATGAATCACTGCCTTCTGCCTCCTGCGGTCATAGATCATCCAGTTCTCCAGTGGCAGACGATTGGAAAAATGTGGTGCAATCAATGCCAGCACATCTGCCTCCGGATCGATCACTGCCAGCAGCGCACCGGAATCCAGTTCCTGAAACCGGATGATCTCGATATAGCGCATGGCAATATTTCCTGCTTTCCTACCTAGTTCAAACATCCGCTGCATCACAGGATCTCCCAGCATCCCTGTAATCCGGTGTCCATCTTTCAGATGGAGCCCCAGAACGATCATCCGATAAATCAGATCTGCCTTGTCCTTATCTGGGCAGGCTGCTGCCCGTGCAATCATGACAGCGGCGTCTTCTCCCATCCGTTCCCGGATCGTCCGCAATACCTTCCCGGCCTTATCTGTATCCGCCATCACTTCTTCATACTCGCAGAACAGTTCCATGTTGCCCTGGTCCAGAATCGCCAGCCGCACATGGGAATGCCCCAGACGGCTGGCCCATCCATCATATACACCCGTCAGTATCCCTGTCAGACTATCCTCACACTGAAAAACGCGGATCATCAAATAATGACAGCTGCTCATAAGAGGGAACCTTCACCCCCGCAGGCAGCATCTCCTTTCCATCCATAATATTCCGTAAAATATAATCTTCCTGAAGCTTTGTCGGATACATCTGTCTGCCACCGCAGGTGATAAAGTAAATAGCCCGTTTCAACACCACGCCCATCTTCTTTAATGCTGTATAATCAAGACTTCCAAGTCTTCTTGCCTTCACGATCCGGGACGCAGACTTATATCCGATTCCCGGCACTTTCAGAAGCGTCTCATAATCCGCCCTCATGACCTCCACCGGAAACTGCTCCAGATGCCGCAGCGCCCAGTCACACTTGGGATCTACAAACACATTAAAATCCGGCTTGTCTTCCGACAACAGATCCTCTGTACGGAATCCGTAATAACGCAACAGCCAGTCTGCCTGATAAAGCCTGTGTTCCCGCAGAAGTGGCGGCCCCCCAGGCAGGGCTGGCAGGAGACTATCTTCATTTACCCGAATAAAAGCTGAATAGAATACCCTCTTCATCTCGTATCGATCGTACATGTGCTGCGCTACCTTCATGATCTGATAATCACTTTCCCCGGTTGCACCAATAATCATCTGCGTAGACTGTCCTGCTGGTACAAACTTCGGTGCATGACGGTACAGCGCGATCTCATGCTTATTAACCGTCCGCATGGTCTGTACCTGTCGGATCGGTGCCAGCATACCTGCACGCTTCTTCTGAGGTGCCAGTACTCTCAGCCCCTCCGCTGTGGGCAGCTCCAGATTCACACTCATACGATCTGCCAGATATCCCACCTTCTCGATCAGTTCCGGTGATGCTCCCGGAATGGCTTTCACATGAATATATCCCTGAAAATGATACTCGGTTCTCAGCTTATACAGGGTCTGATATAAGAGTTCCATGGTAATATCCGGGCTCTTGACCACACCGGAGCTCAAAAATAATCCTTCAATATAATTTCTCCGATAAAACTGTATCGTCAGCGTGCAGATCTCTTCCGGTGTAAAAGTTGTCCGCGGCACATCGTTGCTTCTCCGGTTGATGCAGTATTTGCAATCGTAGATGCATTCATTGGTCATCAATATTTTCAATAGAGAGATACATCTGCCATCTCCGGCAAAGGTATGGCAGATCCCTGCTTTCAGGCAGTTGCCGATCCCGGTACCATCATTGGATCTGTCTACCCCGCTGGATGTGCAGGCCACATCATATTTTGCCGCATCTGCCAGAATTGCAAGCTTCTGCATCATATCCATGGGCTGTTCTATCTGGTAATTCATAGTTCGCCTCCAATTTTGTTGCTTTCAAGAAAAAGAACGTATGTTTGCTCTTATTGTAGCAAACATACGTTCTTTTGTAAAGTATCATCTATCAAGATCCAGTATTTTCTAATTCATTACTTTCTCTGCCAGTTCCTGTGCTCCGCGTTCTTTCATCAATTCACATACCCGATCCAGTGTTGGCAGAGACGGCATGGCTCCCATGCCGGATACGGTGATCGCCGCCGTATAAGCTGCCATCTGAAGTGCCTCTTTCTCCGAAAGACCACCTGCAATCCCGGTACAGAATGCACCCACAAAGGAATCTCCTGCTGCTGTGGGATCTTTTACCTCCGTCATATGCACACAGGGAATCTGAATCCAATCCCTCTCGTCGCACAGAACTGCACCATTGCTTCCCAATGTGATCATAAGTTTTTTGATTCCTCTGGAACACAGATTCTGAACTACCGCAGCCAGATCCTTCTGATCCACGCCATGTTCGTCTGCTTTCAGTGAAAGTCCGCTCAACAATGCCGCCTCATGTTCATTAGGGGACACATACGTCAGGCAGGATAACAGCTCATCACTGAGCGCTGCGGCCGGAGCAGGATTCAACATCACCGGTACGCCTGCCTCATGGGCGATCCTGGCTGCCGTCGTGATGGTATCCATCCGAAGTTCCAGCTGAAGCATCAGGAGATCATACTCCCTGATCTTTTCTTTCAGCCATTCCAGGTCTTCCGGCATCAGATCATAGTTGGATCCCGGGACCACAAGAATCCGGTTTTGAACACCAGTCTCTTTTACTTCCAGCTGAATATGCCCAACACCACTGAAACTCTTCTCACTGATCCTCACATGAGATACATCCACCCCGGCATCCTTCAGCGCCTGACACATCTCCTGTCCAAATGCATCGGCTCCTACACAACCAACCATCGTCACATCTGCGCCCAGACGCGCACACTGCAATGCCTGATTGGCACCTTTTCCTCCCGGTGCGGTCTGAAAGGAGGTTCCGATCACAGTCTCTCCCAAATTTGGTACCCGGGGTGCCGAAGCGATCAGATCCATCATAAAACTTCCTACTACCAGAATCTTTGCTTTTTTCATCGTGTTTTCAGATACTCCATAAAATTCACTTTATTTTCCATAGCTGTTGTGGTTGGACGCCCCAGATCCTCTCTGGCTCCGATGGCACATTTTACTTCGATCAGACTCAGTGCATTTCGCTTTTTAGCCGCTTTCAGTTCCCGGTCAAGGTCGTCAAAATTATCAACACTCACGGCATAAGGATAACCGCATGCCTCCGCAACAGCCGGAATGTTCATATCTGCTGCTACAGTAGGCATTCCGCCTACCGTCTCATGGGCTCCGTTGTTGATCACTACATGCACCAGATTTTCTGGATGATTGGCTCCCATAACTGCCATAGAACCCATGTGCATCAGCACTGCACCGTCTCCATCAATACACCAAATCTTCATATCTGGCTTCTGTGATGCAATTCCCAGTGCAATGGAAGAACTGTGCCCCATGGAACCAACGGTCAGGAAATCATATTTATGACTCTTTCCGGCGGCTGTCCGAAGCTCGAACAGCTCACGGCTGGCTTTACCTGTCGTGGACACGATGGGATCCTCGCCGGATACTTCCACAATATGACGGATGATCTCTTCTCTGGACATGGTATGATCATTTTTATAAACTACTTTTTCGTCATAGGAAAGAGCGCCTTTTCGGATCACAAATGCCACATCTTTTCCTGCTTCCAGCACTTCCCGGAACTGCTTCATGGTATCTGCCAGTTCTTCTTCTGTGGTATCTTTTCCCACTACAAATGTGCGGATATCCATGTCCTCCAGAAGCTTCACGGTCACTTCACCCTGGTAAATATGCTGGGGTTCATCATGGATGCCAGGTTCTCCTCTCCATCCGACCACAAAGATCACAGGTATTCCGTAAACCTTGTCGTTCAGAAGTGATGCCGCCGGATTGATGATATTTCCCTCACCGGAATTCTGCATATAAACCACCGGCACTTTCCCTGTTGCCAGATGATAACCTGCCGCCAGTGCCGCACAGTTTCCTTCATTGGCTCCGATCACATGATGTTTTGGATCGATCCCATAAGTATTCATCAGATAATTACACAATGCTTTTAACTGAGAATCTGGTACTCCTGTATAAAAATCAGATCCAAGGATCTGTACAAATGATTCAACTTTCATCGTATCTTCCTCTATCTATTATTTTACGCCTGTACGCGAAGGATCTGTCTGTACAGTTCTTCCAGCGTCTCTTCGGTAAGCTGCACCGGATTATTTTTCAGTCTCACCGGATTGACCGAATGTGTCAGAAGATCAAGCTGTCCTGCATTCTGAAGAGTGGGTCTTTCCAGATCAAGAGCTGCAAACCAGTTCTGATATTTCTCAATGGATGCTTCCACACTGTCACATCCGCAGACTTTCGCCAGTTCCTCAAACATAGTCTTCAGATAAGCTTCTCCGCGCGGATCAATGCAGTTCTCCGTATGAGCTGCCATATAGGGCCACAGACTGTCCACAACCAGGGCTACTGCATGTCCATGAGATAAACCATAGAGAGTCGTAATCTTGTATGCCATGGCATGACCGGCAGTGGTCTGGGTCACATTGATGGCCTTTCCTGCAATATTGGCCGCCAGCAGCATCTGTGCATTGCCGTCCTTTTCATTAGCCAGATAGCTGTCTGCGTATTTTAATACCAGCCGGATAGCTTCTGCAGCATCCTCCCGGCTGTCTTCTGTAGAATTCACAGACCAGAATGACTCTGCCGCATGGCAGAACGCATCCAGCATAGTAGCTTTCCGCTGGTACACAGGAAGACTCTCTAAGAGCTCCGGCTCCATCAGTACCCAGCCCGGCACACAGCTTGGATGTGCCACGGATTGCTTATTTCCCTGATAGTAAATCACCGCAAAACGGGTTGCCTCGCTTCCGGTTCCAGCCGTAGTCGGAATCGCCAGCAATGGCAGCGCATTTTCCACGATCTCCTGCTCCAGACAATTCTTTGTCAGATCCATCTCAGAGAAGAGCTTGATGCATTTTGCCACATCCATGGCACTGCCGCCGCCCGCAGCGATGATAAAGTCACAGTGATGCGCACGAAGCGCTTCAATACCAGCCACCACAGACTCATATTTCGGATTGGGCTGAAAATCTGAGAACTCTGTACAGCCCACACCTGCAGTCTTCATCAGCTCCAGAAGCCTTCCGTACAGCTTCTGTTTTCTGAAAGAAGCTCCCAGCACAAATAATACCTGACGAGTGCTGTGCTGCTCAAATACTTCTTTTAGCTGTACCTCCATGGTCGTTGCTTCAATAATTGTCTGCTCCATATCACTCTTCCTCCGGAATGAGATTGATGATTTCCTTGAACGGCATACACATGGCATCGCATTCCTTCGCACGGTGATGCTCCAGAATCGTTCTGGCCGCATTCTGCATGGCAGGAAAACCGGTTCTGGTCAGCTGATTTGCATAAATCACAAGATTCACGCCTCTGGCCTTGAATTCTTCCTCTGTTACCTGATTAAAGGAAGTCGGAACCACCACTAATGGTGTCACAGAATCCTGCGCACGGAACTTCTCTACAAACTCAAAGATTTCATCCGGCTCCGGCCGTCTGCTGTGGATCATGATGCCATCTGCACCTGCCTTGACAAATGCGAATGCTCTCTCAAGCGCATCGTCCATTCCGCGCTCCAGGATCAGGCTCTCAATTCTGGCAATGATCATGAACTCTTTCGTCTTCTGTGCACGTTTTCCGGCAGCGATCTTCTCTGAAAAATGCTCAATGGAATCCTGGGTCTGCACAACCTCTGTTCCGAACAGCGAATTTTTCTTAAGTCCGGTCTTATCCTCAATGATCACTGCAGATACACCCATACGCTCCAGAGAACGGACCGTATATACAAAATGCTCGGTCATTCCGCCAGTATCTCCATCAAATACGATCGGTTTGGTCGTTACTTCCATAATATCATCGATGGTACGGAAGCGGGAAGTCATGTCTACCAGCTCGATATCCGGCTTTCCTTTTGCAGTGGAATCACACAGAGAGCTGACCCACATGGCATCAAACTGTCTTGCCTCTCCATTCTGGTAGACAACGGTATTTTCCACGATCAGACCAGTCAGACCGCTATGTGCCTCCATGGCTGTGATCGTGCCTTTCATCTCAATGGCTTTGCGGAGCCTTCCACGGCGCATATCCGGCAGAGACAGATCTGCTCTTGCCCGGCGCTCCAGACTTTTGTATTTCTCATCGCTGGAGTATGGGAACTCCACCAGCTTTCCGCCATACTCAGCCAGTACTGCCAGCACTTCTTCTCTCACCGGCTTCTGGAATCCAGTCACCCAGTCATCTCCATGAACCACAAAATCTGGTCTTATTTTCTCCAGATTTTCCTTATAGCTCAGGGTCTTCTGCTCTACCACACGACTCACGCCACGGATATTTTCAAACAATGCCTTTCGCTCCGCAAAAGGCAACAGCGGATATCGTTTATAGCTGATCACCGCTTCATCAGACAGTACACCGATGATCAGACGTCCCAGGCGGGCTGCTTTCCGGATAATGGAAATGTGACCGCTGTGCAGCATATCTGCGGAAAAGCTCATATAGACTGTACGGTTCTCCACTTCTGCCAGTTTCTCAGATACTACTTTCAAATCCTCGGGATTGTCGATCTCTGCACAAAGCTGATCTTTCACATCCAACGGACGGATCACGCATTTGTCAGAAACTTCGTTCAGTGCATTTTCTGCATAGCATTTCACCTGATCAGCCTCACAGAATGCCACGATCCGGTCAAGCCAGATCTTCCAGTCCTCTTTCTTCAGATGATAAAGGGGCTGTGCAGCCAGGGCATCCTCAAAAAATTCAATGCCTACTTTTTCAATCTGATTGTCATGAATCACTGCCTTAAAATCTTTTTCCGGCAACGGAAGTGTGGTGCTGACCGTCATACAGCTCTCTTTACTTTCAATCACCTGGTCCAGAACCATATTTTCAAACACCAGATCCCCATGCATCAGCAGAATGTCATCCTCTGCCAGTGCCTCTCTAGCACAGTAGATGGAATAGATATAATTGGTCTTATCATAGACCGGATTTTTCACAAAGGTGTAAGTAAGCGGCAGATCCAGGCTCTTACAGTACTCTGTCAGTACCTGATCATGCCGTCCAGTAGTCATGACCACTTCTTCGATCCCCTGATCAGCAATCTGGCTGAGCTGACGACTTAAAATGGTCTCCCTGCCGGAGATCTCCGTCATGCATTTGGGATGTTCAGAAGTCAGAACTCCCATGCGGGAACCCATGCCGGAATTTAATATCAAAGCTTTCATGGATAAAAATCCTCCTGATTCTTTCAAAATTCGCTTATAATCTAAGTTTCATTTTACCATTGTGTATGAGAGTTGTCGAGATGGAGTTTTTATGCTGTTTGCTTGTGAAATTTTCCCCAGTTGTAAATTTTTATAAAGCCCCTTGCGACGCAAAGCTAATGCAGATACAATAAAGGAGAAATCTATTGAAAACATTAAATGAATTAACTTTGTTTGACAAATCATCTGCACTGCCAGAATCAATTTCAAACCAGAAGGGAGAGTCTCTTGCATATCATATGTTTTACCGCAGGCATTGTCTGCGCCCTGTATTTTATCATTTTACTGATATACAGCGGATTTACCTCCGCTTTTTATCTGGTATGGCCTGCCATGGCAGTCTGTTTTCTGCTGCTTAGCTGGTTATTCCATATTCACTTTTTTGCACAGCTTCCGCCAAGCGTCCGGGGAATTCTGCTTGCTTTTGTCGCAATAGGCATTCTGGTCTTTGTCGGCGTGGAAGGTATGATTCTTCGTGCCGCCACTTTGGATCCTGCTTCTGGTCTTGATTATGTCATCGTCCTTGGCGCCCACGTGCGTTCCACCGGTCCAAGCCGGGCTCTGGCTCTCCGGCTGGATGCAGCCCTTGATTATGCTGCTGATAACCCGGATACCATCTTCATCGTTTCCGGCGGACAAGGCTCCAATGAACCTTGCACCGAAGCAGATGCCATGAAGACCTATCTGGGAACCCACGGCCTTTCCTCCGACCGGATCCTGACAGAAGACCAGTCCACCAACACCCGGGAAAACCTGATCTTCTCCGCGGAACTCATCCCGGATGGCGCAACTGTCGGTATCATCACCAATGGATTCCATGTCTGCCGCTCCCTTCACCTGGCAGATGCTCTTGGCTACGAGCATGCTTATGGCATCCCCGCAAAAGGAGACCTGATCACCCAGCCAGCCAATCTCTTTCGTGAATTCTTCGCAGTGATAAAAGATTATGTGCTGGTGCGATAGGCAGTCAATGAAAATCTTGAGCCTCATATATATGAGAAAGCAGCACAGAGAGTGAACCTCGTATGTAGTGTATCGTACAAAATAAAAACGGTTGTCATTCTGAATACAGACATTAAAATGTCTGTCTCAGTCTGACAGCCGTTTCCTTTTGTACGCTCCAATACATACAGCGTAGTTCACATCTCTGTGCTGCTTTCCTTCACATATTGTGTTGCTCAAGATTTAATGTTGGTTTTTAACCCTCCAGAGCGATCAGCAGACTCTCTGCAGCAGCCAGATATTCGTTATTAGCTTTTGCAAACTCTCCACTTGCCAGTTCAGCAAGCTTTGGATCGATCGGCATCCGTCCAAGGATCGGCAGATCCAGTTCTTCTGCCAGTTTGTCAAGGCCGCTCTCACCGAAGATCTTAAACTCTTTGCCACAATCCGGGCAGATCACATAGCTATAATTCTCTACCAGACCAATTACCGGGATATCCATGCTCTTTGCCATATTCAGGGCCTTCTTTACGATCAGGCTTACCAGATCCTGTGGAGATGTCACAGTGATGATTCCATCCACCGGAATAGACTGGAAAACCGTCAGTGGCACATCACCGGTTCCTGGCGGCATATCTACGAAAAGATAATCGATCTCTCCCCACACAATATCTGTCCAGAACTGTTTTACCATATTTGCCAGGATCGGTCCTCTCCAGATGACCGGAGATTCCTCATCCGGAAGCAGCAGATTGATGGACATGACCGGAATACCATTTTCTGTAACTACTGGTTTGATATAATCGCCATCCATCTCTGCCGGGCCGTGAAGACCATACATCTTCGGGATGGACGGGCCTGTAATATCCGCATCCAGGATTCCTACGGAATATCCCTGCTCTTTCATAAGGTTTGCTAAAGATGCTGTTACCAGTGATTTTCCAACACCACCTTTTCCACTGACAACGCCGATCACTTTATGAATATGTGACTTCGGATTTGCCGGTGCCAGCATGCTCTGCGGCTTCTGCGCACCTTTTGCACTTGGACATCCTGCACAGCTTTCTTTGGTACAGCCTGTGCTGCTGCATGACTTTTCTGCCATTTGTTCTTCTCCTTTATGCTTCGTTTCTTTATGTTCTGTTCCTGTTTCTAACGAAACCGGTTCGTACATTCAAAATGTTTCATCATAGACAGGCAGTTCATGATCTCATCATAGGTTTCCTGCAGCCCTTTCTTATCCACCACCAGATCCAGTGAGATGGCAATGCTGTTGAGAAGTGCCTCGTCCATCTGATTGCGGTAAAATGTCATAATATGCATCTTCTCCTCTAGAGTGTCTGCATCGAGAAATTCTAATAAAATCGGATTGATGCCGCCCGATACATCCTGCTTTTCTTGTGCAGGTTGATCCTCTGACATTTTCTTCGGTTCTTCCTCCACTGCAGACTGCTCCGGCTCCATGCTTTCATCCAACTCAAGTGTCAGATCCGGAACCTCCACCTTATCAGACTCTTCCTCCATCTCCTCTGGATGTACCTGCGTAAATCGATACACCTGTTTTACCTGTGGATATTTTTCATGATCCACTTCACTGACGAACATATCATAGGGACGTACATAGATTCCATAATCTCCATACAATGCCTGATAAACCACCATCTTTTCCTTTGTTTCCGAATGCGTGGCGATTGCCATGACCTGGTAAAGACCACCCTTAAAATGTCTGTAAAACTGTCCTTGTCTGATCTCACGCATTTCATTCACTTCCTTTCAAAGTTAGCCCGCCGGCTGAGCTGCTGGATCGGCCGCTGGCTGAGCTGCCGGATCAGTCGCCGGCTGAGTTGCCGGATCGGTCGCTGGCTGAGCTGCCGGGTCGGTCGCTGGCTGAGTCGCCGGGTCGGTTGCTGGCTGAGTCGCCGGATCAGTCGCTGGCTGAGTCGCCGGTGTCTGCATTTTCACTGTCGTTTTCTTTGTCCGGTCCCGTTCTCTTGTCATCTCACTGTCGTCAATAGCAGGATTCTTCTGTGCTGCCTGATGAGTTGCCTCCGCCAGCCAGTTATAATAAAGCTTCTGCACTTTTACTTCTTCGATTGCTTTATTGACTGCATCAAGAAATACTTTCTGATCTTTGACCACTCCGCCAACCACTCCAGCTGCCTCATATTCCAGCTCCAAAGCTGACAATGCCAGATCATCATCTTCCTTCATCAGATCTTCCGCCACCGCTTCATCCAGTGCCACTGCATCTGCTTTGCCTGATCGAAGCATCTCGATTCCATCTGAAACCACATCGACCAGCGTCATATAAGTCTCCGGCATCTGCTCCATCACCAGCTGTGCCTGCAAGGTTCCATACTGAGCCACCACCGTTTTCCCGATAAATGCGTCCAGATCCTTGTATTTTTTCTGTTTTTCCTCTGTGACCAGCAATACCTGCTTCCCTGGTTTATAATATTCCTCTGTAAAATCCACCGATGCCTTACGATCGTTCTTGGGCAGCATTCCAAGAAGCACCAGATCCACAGTCCCTTCCTTCGCCGCTTTCAGGCAATCATCAAACTCCATCTCCACGAACAAAGGCTCCACGCCTAACTGCTTTGCAATATATTCGCCAAGCTGCACATCACTTCCTGCACATGTGGGCGTATCATCTGTCTGTGCGGTGTTATCCGCCGCAGATGTCTTTGTTGTATCGGTCTCCTTATCTGCCGCAGATATTTTTGTCGTATCTTTACTGTCCTCCGTAAATGCAAATGGCGCATAATCCGGCGAAATAGCGATCAGCAGTTTTCCTGATTCTGTCACCTGCTCCAGTCTGTCATCCTTCAGATTCCGTTCTGGAAGTTTATCTTCTGTCACCCCGACATCTTCTACCACAAGCTCTTCATTTTTAGCAGTTGACTCCTGCGCATTTACTCCACATGCTGTTGTCTGTACGGCCAGCAATGCCGCCAGTCCCAGGCATACCAGTTTTTTCATGCAATCTATTTCCTTTCTGTTATAAGCATTAAGATAAGAAAAAGGCTCCGGAAATCTGTTATTTCCGAAGCCTAGCAGGGACAGAAGGACTCGAACCCTCGACATTTGGTTTTGGAGACCAACGTTCTACCAACTGAACTATATCCCTGTGTATCACTGACACCATGAAACTATACCACGATTCGACTTTTGTGTCAATGAAAACTTGCGAAAATATTGAAAATATTGTAACTGTTCAGAGCTGCATTCGCAAAATCGCCTCTACGAGGCTTTTCTTTTGCTCATGATGGCTTCTCGCCATATACATATTTAAAAATATGCTCGATCATGCAAGCATGGCTCGCATATTTATTAAATATGTGCATGGCTCTGAACAATTACAAAATATTTTATAAGCACTTCATAGCATCCCACACAGCAGACACGCCAATCAGTTCAATGCCTTTGATGTCCTTCACCTGATCCATAGAGCTCTTAGGAAGGATCACTTTCGTGAAACCTAAGCGTTTGGCTTCCTGTACCCGCTGCTTTGCCATACTGACTGCACGGACTTCACCGCTTAATCCCACCTCACCAAATACGATGGTCTTGTCAGAGACTGGCACATCTTTATAACTGGAGATCACCGCAAGCACCAGCGCCAGATCCATAGCCGGTTCACTTAAGCGCACACCACCTGCAATATTTACATAGGCATCATAGCCTGACAGCGGCAGATTCAACCGCTTCTCCAGTACCGCCATAAGAAGATTCAGCCGATTATAATCGGTTCCTGCCGCAGTTCTCCTGGGCAGTCCGAAATTGGTCCGGCATACCAACGCCTGTACTTCCAGAAGCATAGGCCTGGTGCCTTCCATGGTGCATGCCACCACTGACCCGGAAGCCCCCTCTGGCTTTCCACTTAACATATACTCTGAAGGATTGCTCACTTCCCTGAGCCCTTTGTCTGTCATCTCAAAGACACCGATCTCATTGGTAGAACCAAAACGGTTCTTTACACTTCTTAAGATTCGATAGGATGCATACCGGTCACCTTCAAAATACAATACCGTGTCCACCATGTGTTCCAGCACACGTGGTCCTGCCACAGTTCCTTCTTTTGTCACATGCCCTACAATAAAAATTGTAATATTATTTTCCTTTGCCAGACGCATAAGTACTCCTGTTGCCTCCCTCACCTGGGATACACTTCCGGGTGCAGAAGATACATTTTCCTGATACATGGTCTGGATTGAATCAATGATCACTGCCTGCGGCTTTTTCTTCAGAACAATGGACTCAATATCATCCAGATTGGTCTCACACAGCAAGGTCATGGCATCAGAGAACTCTCCGATCCGCACTGCACGAAGCTTGATCTGCTGCAGTGATTCCTCACCGGAGATATATAAGATGCTGTCAAGCCGCTCTGCCAGATTACGACATACCTGCAGGAGCAGTGTGGATTTACCGATTCCCGGATCTCCGCCTACCAATACAAGAGAACCTGGCACAATTCCTCCACCCAGTACCTGGTCAAGTTCCGACATTCCCGTGGAGATCCGTCCTTCTGAATCAGCCTCAATGCCTTTCAGGGTAACTGGTTCCCGGACTTCTCTGGCACTTCTTCGGCTGCTTCCGCCCTTGGTCTTTGGTGCTGCCGGTTCTTCCGCAAACGTATTCCACTCCCGGCAGGCCGGGCACTGGCCCGACCATTTCGCCGACTCATATCCACAATTCTGACAAAAAAAGATCGTTCCGCCTTTTTTCTCTTTATTTTTGTACATTGATTTTCAGTTTTCCTCCGACCACTTTCACATCCACATGATCGCCTGCCTTGATCTTTCCATCCAGCATCTCATCTGCCAGACGATCCTCGATCCGGTTCTGGACCGCACGTTTTAACGGGCGGGCACCATATTTCGCATCATAACTGGTCTCAGCCAGCCATTTCTTCACAGAATCTGTAAAATGCACCTGAATGGAAAGCTGATTTTTGCAGCGTTTCTCCAGCTCCTGCAGCAGAAGTCCTGTGATCTGAGTGATCTCATCCTTCTGGAGCATGTGGAATACGATCGTCTCATCAATTCGATTCAGAAACTCCGGCCGGAAGATCTGTTTTACCTCATTCATCACGCTGTTCTTCATGAACTCATAATCCTGCTTTGCGTTTTCTGACGATGCAAAGCCCAGCTTCTTCGGATTGACGATGGAACCTGCCCCCGCATTAGAAGTCATGATGATCACGGTATTTTTAAAATCCACCTGTCGTCCCTGGGAATCTGTAATGTGCCCATCATCCAGCACCTGCAGCAAAATATTAAATACATCCGGATGAGCCTTCTCGATCTCATCAAACAGAATCACTGCATAAGGATTTCTGCGGACCTTTTCACTGAGCTGTCCGCCATCATCATGTCCCACATATCCTGGTGGAGAGCCTATCATCTTGGCTACACTGTGCTTCTCCATATATTCAGACATGTCAACACGAATCATGGCATCTTCTTTTCCAAACAGCACCTCTGCCAGTGCCTTGGAAAGCTCTGTCTTACCCACACCAGTAGGTCCAAGGAATAAAAATGATCCGATGGGACGTTTCGGGTCTTTTAAGCCTACTCTTCCTCGCTTCACAGCCTTTGCAACCGCCTGCACCGCTTCATCCTGTCCGATGACTCTCTTATGAAGTGTCTTCTCCAGACGCCGAAGCTTCTGGGACTCTGCCTCTGCAATCCGCTGTACCGGGATTTTGGTCCATTTGGCCACCGCTTCCGCTATCTGTTCTTCTGCCACGATGTTGGAACTCTTACGCCCGCGCCGGTTCTCTTTTTTCTCCAGCAGATGTTCCAGCCGTTCCACTTCCTCTTTGCAATTGTGGGCTTTCTCCAGATCTGACTCCATCAGTGCCTGATCAAGTGCCGCTCTTGCATCCAACAGCTCCTGGATCGTATCCGTAGAGCCTGCCTGTTTGCTGCCGAACTGTCCCAGTCTCAGTCCTGCTGCCGCTTCATCCATCAGATCGATGGCCTTATCCGGCAGAAATCGGTCATTTACATAACGATCTGACAGTCTTGCTGCTGCCTCCAGTGCCTCATCCGAGATCTGTACCTGGTGATGAGACTCATAATACGGACGTAATCCTTTCAGGATCTTAATCGTCTGTTCCACCGATGCCGGTTCTACCGTCACTGGCTGGAATCTTCGCTCCAGAGCCGCATCCTTCTCAATATGCTTCCGGTACTCTTCCAGAGTGGTAGCACCGATGATCTGAATCTCACCCCTTGCCATGGCAGGTTTCAGAATATTAGAGGCATCCATGGCTCCCTCGGCACCTCCTGCACCAATGATCGTATGAAGCTCATCAATAAACAGAAGAATATTTCCGTCCTCACGAACCTCATCGATCACATTCTTAATACGCTCCTCAAACTCGCCACGATATTTGGACCCGGCTACCATAGCCGTCAGATCCAGAATACACAGCCGTCTGCCCCGGATAGAATCCGGTACTTTTCCTGCTGCGATCCGGGCTGCCAGTCCTTCCACAATGGCAGTCTTACCGACTCCGGGCTCCCCGATCAGACAAGGATTGTTCTTAGTCCGGCGGCTTAATACCTGAATGACACGCAGGATCTCTTCTTCCCTTCCAATCACCGGATCCAGCCGTCCTTCAGTTGCCATAGCGGTCAGGTCACGGCTGTACTGTTCCAGCGTCTGGGTCCCTTTGGACCTGGATTCATCCTTGCTGTACTCAGACGCCTTCTCACCCATGGAGTTAACCAGATCCACATAGATATCCCGCACCCGGATACCCATGGTAGTCAGCAGACGGGAGCCTACGCACTCACCATCCTTAAATATTGCAATCAGAATATGCTCGGTTCCCACCAGTCTCTCATGAAACCGATGTGCTTCCATCTGTGCATCATCCAGAATCTTTCTGGCCCTCGGAGTAAAGCTTCTGCCTTCCTCCGGAAGCATCCCGCCTTCCGGCGCGATCAGCTGACTGATCATATCTGTAAGTCCCGCCTCTGTCACGCCTGCATTTATAAGCACCTGTCCGGCTGTGCTTTCCTGCTCCCTTAACAGTCCCAGCAAAATATGCTCGGTTCCTGTATAGGGATGTTTCATCTGTCCTGATATTCTCTTTGCCTGTCGGAGCGCGGCCTGGGCCGCATCCGTATAGATCTGCATATGTCTCCTCCTTATGCCCCGTATTCTTCGTAGATCTCATCTATTAACTGATGCACTTCTTCTCTGGTAATGTTTTTACAGCTTCCCTTTGCCAGAAGAACCAGAAGTCCCTGCTTCATGTCCTCCATCGCTTTGAGCTTATCTGCATCCACTGCGATCACTGCACCATATCTTCTGTCCAGCCGGATATAGCCCTCCTGCTTCAACAGGGAATAGGCTTTGTTTACCGTGTGCATATTGATGCCCACCTCATCTGCCAGCTGACGGACACTGGGGAGGGTATCTCCCTCCTGCAGTCTGGAAGTCGCGATGCCAATAATGATCTGATGATATAACTGCACATAGAATGCTTCATCACTGTTAAAATCAATTTCTAAATACATGATCATGTCCTCTTACGTTATTGATAATTCAGAGCCACATCCGCACGGCTCTAACATATCCATCATTTGTTATATAGGCAGTATAACAGCATCTCATTTTCCGGTCAACACTTTCCTGTCTTTGCAAAAGCTTTCCAAACAGAAATGAGCGAAGCTCGCAGTTTACTTATCCCCGCAGGTTTCGCTCATTCTTCATTGTCTGTCAGACTATTATTTTCTTTTGTTTATTGCTTCCTCTGATCAGTCTTCGTCATCGTCGGATGCATTGTCCAGATCGATAATCTCCAGTTCATCCTCTTCCGGGTCATGGAAATCAGACTCATTTTCCTCCAGACTGCCGGTTACATAGGAACTGCTCTTGGGAGTATGATCCTCTTCTTCCTCATCATCCTCTTTTTCCGGGAGCATCTGCATCTTCTTCATACGCAGAGTCAGGATCACAACCGCATTAAGCAGAATAATGATGATCAGCGTCATGACCAGAATGATCATCAGACGACGTCCCATATCAGTGGTATAGCGATTCTGCTGATAGTCTGCCTCTGTACGAAGGGCTGCATCCTGATCCTCCAGCTCGGTAATATAATTCTGCTCACCCTGGTAAGCCACATCATCAAATAACTGCAGGGAATCCTTATCATAGTCATAGCTGTACCACGCTTTTTCGCCATCCTGGTTGACGCCATAGACCAGATAACGGTTAGTATCATCAAAGATCTCATCCACACCATCGATGATCACATGCTTATATGCCGGTACAGTATATTTTGCACCCCACGGCATATCTACATAAGAATAACGGATCGGCACATATCCGCCCTCTTCCGGCTCAATAAAGGTCACCGTATCTGTTCCGCTCTGCTTTTCAATATAAGGAACAATATTTCCGGTATCCGGGTTATATACAAAGTAATCACGGTAGCTTCCGTTATCGCTGAACAGATATACAAGATAGACATCTGTTACAGTGTTATGCAGAACGCGGACCTGCTTTCCCTGGATCTCTATCTTTTCATCATCATATCCATCTATCCCCGGAATATGATGAGTCAGGAAGGTTCTTCCGTCGATGACCCAGGTCGCACGATCTGCATCATCTTCTTCCTCTTCCTCATCTTCTGCAGAGGCATCTTCTTTTTCTTCCTCTTCTTCCTCCAGAGATACACCGCTTAAGGCATCGATCTCTTTTCCATTTACCGTGATGGTACAGGAAGATACCGTCACTTCAGAGGTACCATCTGTCAGACCTTTGAATTTTACTCCAAATGTAGCAGCCTTACTGCCTGGATTGCTGGACAACTCCACCAGACCATTTCCACCGCTTCCGGAGAAATTATCTCCACCACTTCCGGACATATAGGTCAGATCACTCTTATCATAAGATAAAGTCAGTTTTACACTCTCAATGGAATCATCATTGGTGATCTTATAAGATGCAGATACAATTTTATCCTTCTGTACTGTCAGTTCTGTGTCCCCGGTTACGGAAGGCGCCGCCAATACTGTCATGCCAAAGCACAGTACCAAAGCTGCAATCAGACCCATCGTCTTTCCAAACAGTTTCTTTTTATTCTTCATATAACTCTCTCTTTCCGGATTTTTAAAATATATTCTACCTTATCTTGTATCCGCAGGAAAGTCAACAGATTTCATAAAAATTTCACACCTCGTCAATGGCTTTTCCGATGTCATGACGATAATATTTGTTATCAAAATCCACCAGTTCTACTGCTTTATATGCATTGGCTCTTGCTTCTTTCAAAGTACTTCCAAGCGCTGTCACGCCAAGCACACGGCCGCCATTTGTCACGATCTGACCATCTTTTAACTTACTTCCTGCATGGAATACAAATTTATCCTTGCAGCCCTTGAAATGTTCAAGACCATGAATTGGGAATCCTTTTTCGTATTTTACCGGATAACCATCGGATGCCAGTACCACGCAGACTGCCGCATTGTCTTCAAACTCCAGATTGATCTGGTCAAGGGTGCCATCCACGCACGCCTCAAAGACATCCACAATATCATTTTTCATACGTGGGAGAACTACCTGCGTCTCCGGATCCCCGAATCTGGCATTGTATTCAAGCACCTTCGGTCCCTTTGGTGTCAGCATCAGTCCAAAGAAAATCACTCCCTTGAACTCTCTGCCCTCAGCTGCCATGGCATCCACAGTCTTCTGATAAATATATTTTTTACAGAATTCGTCCACTTCATCCGTATAGAACGGGCTCGGAGAAAATGTTCCCATACCGCCGGTATTGAGTCCCTGGTCTCCATCCATGGCGCGCTTGTGATCCTGGGAAGAAGTCATGATCCTGATATTCTTTCCATCCACAAAGCTTAACACGGATACTTCGCGGCCGGTCATGAACTCTTCAATGACCATCTTGTTGCCTGCGGTACCGAACTTTTTATCCATCATAATGGACTGTACGCCCTCGCGCGCCTCTTCCAGTGTATTGCAGATCAGCACACCTTTGCCAAGTGCCAGTCCATCTGCCTTCAGTACGATAGGCATATCAGCGGTCTCCAGATACTCCAGTGCTTTCTGCGGATCGTCAAAATTCTCATAAACTGCCGTCGGAATATCATATTTTTTCATCAGATCTTTTGAAAATGCTTTGGATCCCTCCAGGATCGCAGCGTTCTTTCTCGGTCCGAACACACGAAGACCTTCTGCCTCAAACACATCCACGATACCGCCTACCAGCGGATCATCCATCCCTACGACTGTCAGATCGATCTGCTTTTCTTTTGCAAATGCGACCAGTTTGTCAAATTCCATTGCTCCGATATCCACGCACTCTGCATATTCAGAGATTCCTGCGTTTCCCGGCGCACAGTAGATCTTGTCTACCTTCGGACTCTGTGCCACTTTCCATGCGATGGCATGCTCTCTTCCGCCACTTCCCACGATCAAAATCTTCATCTGTATTTCCTCCGCGCTTGTTCTACTGTTCAATCAGGACTTTTCCATCCTGGACTTTTACTTTTCCATTGGCGATCAGATCAATTGCCTTTGGCATGATCACCCACTCTGCCTGCTCCATCACTCTCTGCTGAAGACTCTTCGGTGTATCATCCGGAAGAACTTCCACTGCTTTCTGAAGAATGATCGGACCGGTATCTGTCCCTTTATCCACAAAATGTACCGTTGCACCGGTAAGTTTTACACCACGGGCCAGTGCTCCTTCGTGGACTTTCAGTCCATAATACTCCGTTCCACAGAATGACGGGATCAGAGACGGATGGATATTGATGATCCGATTCGGGAACCGGTCAATGATTATTTCCGGGATCACTACCAGGCATCCTGCCAGCACGATCAGATCCGCTTCTGATTCCACCAGTGCCTTAAGAAGTGCTTCGTGGAATGCCTCACGGTCGGCATAGTCCTTCGGGCTGATGCACGACGCCGGAATCCCCGCCTGCTCTGCCCGGGTCAGCGCATAGGCATTTTTATTATTGCTGATTACAGTCACGATCTTTGCATTGGTGATGGAACCAGATGCGATCCCATCCATGATTGCCTGTAGATTGGTGCCGCCCCCTGATACCAGAACTGCCAGCTTTAGCATAAGCTCACACCTTTCTCGCCTGCTTCCACAGAGCCTACTACATATGGCGTATCGCCTGCTGCTTTGATTGCTTCCATCGTCTTATCCACATCTGCCGGATCTACCGCAATGATCATTCCAAGACCCATGTTAAAGGTATTATACATCATCTCTTCTGCGATATTTCCTTCTTCCTGAAGCATACGGAAGATCGGAAGTACCGGATAACTGTCTTTTTTCACGACTGCACGCACACCCTCCGGCAGCATTCTTGGAATATTCTCATAGAATCCGCCTCCGGTGATATGGCTGCATCCTTTCAGGGTCACACCTGCTTCTTTTACATTTTTCAGAGCTTTCACATAGATTCTGGTCGGACGAATCAACGCCTCTCCAAGAGTCTCACCCAGACAGTCGTAATATGTATTCAGTGCTTCCGTTGTCATACAGAACACTTTTCTTACCAGAGAAAATCCATTGCTGTGTACACCAGTACTTGCGATTCCGATCAGGGTATCGCCCGGTTTGATATTCTCTCCGGTGATCAGATCTTTTCTGTCAACTACGCCCACTGCAAATCCAGCCAGATCGTACTCGTCCTCCGGCATCAGCCCCGGATGCTCTGCAGTTTCACCACCGATCAGAGCAGCTCCGGACTGTTTACAGCCCTCTGCCACACCACTTACGATAGTTGCGATCTTCTCCGGATAATTCTTTCCGCAGGCAATATAGTCAAGGAAGAACAGCGGTTCACCGCCTGCACATGCCACATCGTTCACACACATGGCAACTGCATCAATACCGATGGTATCATGTTTATTCAGAAGAAACGCGAGCTTTACTTTGGTTCCACATCCGTCGGTTCCGGACAGCAGTACCGGATCTTCCATATCCTTAATAGCTTTCAGTGAAAATGCACCAGAGAACCCGCCAAGACCTCCCAGCACTTCCGGTCTCATCGTCCCTTTTACAAATTTTTTCATCAGTTCCACGGACTCATATCCAGCTTCAATATCCACACCTGCGTTCTTATAATCCATAGCCATCTTACGTCTTCCTCCCTCTCTATTTCATCTGTGCCTGATAGGCTTTGTATCCAATCTCATCAAGCTTTGCAGCTTTTGCTTCCACTTCCTCTTTCATCTCCTGAGAATATACTTTCAGTCTCTCCAGAAGATCTGCGTCAGAGGTTGCCAGAATCTTTGCTGCCAGGATGCCGGCATTGGCACCGCCATTGATGGCAACGGTGGCAACTGGAATACCAGTCGGCATCTGCACAATAGAATACAGAGAATCCACGCCGCCCAGATCAGAAGTCTTCATGGGAATTCCGATCACCGGCATAGGAAAGATCGCTGCACACATGCCAGGCAGATGAGCTGCTTTTCCGGCACCTGCAATGATCACTTTGAAACCTTTTGCTTCTGCACTCTTAGCATATTCAAAGAATACATCCGGTTCCCGGTGTGCAGAGATGATCGTCATCTCAAAATCTACACCTAACTTTGCCAGTACATCTGCTGCTTTGCTCATAACGGGCATATCTGAATCGCTGCCCATGACAATTCCTACTTTTGCCATTGCTTTTCTCCTTTTGCTTATGATAGTTATAAGTTTTTTTAATAAAACACCTGTTACTTATAAGTTATCTTACCGTTACCTCTGCATCTTGTCAAGCCTTACTTCCACTCATCCAGAGGTACATTCAATTCTTCTGTTCCTGGAAGTACAAATCGCCCCTTCTGAATGATCGGGACTTTCGTTCCATCTTTTTGGATCACAGCGATCTCATCCAACTCCTCATAAGGAATTGTGATATCTGTGTGACAGTTAAAATAAGCTTTTCCCGGATCCTTACGACGAAGGGCAGAGCACTCATTTTCCTTTGCTATGATCTTCTTTCCATCCGGATTATGTGTTACCACATCTTCCTCCCAGGAATAACAGGTATCTCCTACTGCAAAATGTGGTCCAGTCTTCTCTGCGATCAGGATCGGCATCAATGCTTCAATGCCATATTTTCTGGCTGCCACATAAGCAGTGGTATTGGTTCCGATGGCAAATTCTCCCATAGGCAGTGTATCATGATGATACAGTACATTTTCCCTGATATACCGGCGGTTCTCGTCTGTATTTTCATAATTGCCACAGTCGTAATCTGTAACCATACCATCTGTAAAAGATAACACCAGATCTTTATAGTACAATCCATCCAGATAGACGCCGCTCACATGGAGAAGGCCGGTGGTTCCGGTAAGTTTCGGTGAAGTAAATACTTCTCCTACCGGAATATTCACATCTGCCACGCAGTTCTCAAAGACCGTTTCATGAGCCGGATCCTTGACAGATGCAAGTACCACATAAAGGTCTGTCCGGTTTTCCCCGCTTCCTGTAATGTGTACTTTTTCTCCTGTATCCAGCACATCGATCATGCACTGCTGGATCCGCTGCCAGGTCCGATAATCCAGAGTATTGATTTTCACTGTCTCCCGGAATATCTCTTCAAATTTGTCTCCAATGTCCGGTACTGGGAAGGCAATAATGGTAAAGCTTCTCTCTTCACCTTTTATATACTCATTGGTCATCTGACCGGATTTACTATAGAGAAGCACCTGATTCTCCTGCTGACGGTCTGCCAGCTTGTAAGCCTCCGGGCAGGCAGCCGGTTCAAACGGAGTCTCTCCAAAGATCTCCATCACAGCCGGACCTCCATGGACAGCTGCCAGTTCCTTGTACTGCTCATAGGTAGTTCTCATAACACCAAGCTTTCGCTCCACAAAGGCTTTATCCAGAAACAGTGCTGCATCACCCTTGTGATCGTAATCGTACTGGCGGTTCGGGGAAGAGCTGTAATATCCTATTTTATTAGCTTCTCTCATATTAACCCTGCTCACTGCTGCACGGTAAATGATGCTCTCAAGTCCCATTTCTTCAAAATTCTTTACCGCCTGGCGGATGATCCGCTCGAATCCCAGGCAATAACGGATATTGACGGTTCTTTTCTTCTTCAGATCCTTTTCGTTCACCTCAAATCCGATCCGGTATCCTTCCGTAAATACAGATGCGATCCGCTCGATCTCTGCTTCCGGAAGACGGTTCAGAAATTCGCTCATGCGGATCTCCCGGTCTGTGATATACTCGCCGAACTGATAAAGGTAGGACGGATCCGTAAGATCTGCCTTCATAATAATATCTCTTGCAAAAGACAGGGTCGGATCCAGCTGCTCCCTGATCCGGTAACTTACCAGTACATCACTGTAATCACTGACAAACCAGTACACATCCTGCCCAAGCTGCCGTTTTGTGGGCAGATCTCCTTCTGCAAATTCACTGTGGATCTGTAAAAACAGTTCCAGATGGATCAGAAGCTCCTCATCCCGCTTCTCAAATGCATAGACAATCATGCCCCTCAGTTCCGTATATACAAAAGAGAGGACGTTTCCATATTCCTCTCCCAGCTCTGCAACTGCATAAGCCGGATTGGCATAGCTTGTCTCATAAGCATTTCCGGCAATATCCTCATAAAGTTTTTCGTTCCATGCTTTTAATTCATCAACTGACGCTTTTGCAAAATAATCCTCTTCAGCCAGTTCTCTCGCCTTCAGGATCAACAGGGCAAACTTCCCAGTCTTTTGAAAATAATCGCCAACGGCTCCATTGATCTCAGGATCTGCCGCAATCTGGCTGATCCTCTCATATGCAAGCTGCTGGCGTTCTCTCAAAGTCTCATTCATTTCCATTGATGTCACCATCCCATTATATAAATCATCACAAATCCGACCAGAAGTAGTCCATTGATACCGATTCCAAGATCCGGAAACAGCCGGTAAGAATCCTCTTCCCGTCTTCCAAGCACGCCGTACCATGCACCTGCGCATGCTACAAAGAATGCCAGAAGTCCCAGAACCGCCACCGCTTTTCCCGCCTGCCCGGACGTCAGATAAGCCGCCGCCAGCAGGCAGAACAAGAGCCCTGCAGACACCGCTCCCAGGATCGTAGACAGAATTCCATTTCTGGAATGCTTCTTATCCGTGAATTTAATTTTTCTCTTTTTCATGTTTTCCTCCAGATACTACCAGGCGGTGCAGTGCATAACCCAGACATCCTCCCAGAGTATTCAGCATCAGATCATCCACATCACAGCTTCCTGCCTGCAGCACAAGCTGTGAAAGTTCGATGAACAGGCTGAGTTCCAGACTGAAAAGCGCTGTCCTCCAGAACCCTGCAGCCTTCTCCTTCAGGGCTGGAAGCAACGCTCCAAACGGCATAAAACCAACTACATTTCCTGCAAGATTCAGAAACACCCGCCATGATCCGATGGTCCCGCGATATTTCAGATAGCGTCGAATCTCCCGAAACGGAACCAGATTATAACGGTAGTCTCCCCCTAAGATCGACCGGCCCCATTCCTCTGAGAAAAACATCAGATAGATCAGCAGAAGAATGTACCCTGCAAAGAAGACTCTGCATAACAGCCGGACTTTTTTTCCCGTCTCCTTTTTCAAGTCTGATCCCCTTTTAGAACAACAAGTCTGATTTTCCCTTGAGCAGTCTGGCTCCTCCGACGATCATCAGAATACCGGACACAATACCGGCTACCAGGACTACGATTCCCAGAGCCAGATTGCCTGCTCCAATCACAGACATTAATTTATATGTTTTTTCGTTGTTCATGAAACTTACTCCTTTTCAGAACCTACTGTTTTGCACCATACTGTTCATAGTATGCATCGATAGCAGCCTTTAATGTATCATCAATGATAACTTTTCCCTTATACGGACGGTTGTAGAGATATTCTACCACATCAGCCATGGTCACGATCGCATTAGTCTCAAATCCGTACAGATCATGTACTTCATCAAGTGCGCATTTTACGCCGCCCTTTCCAATTTCCATACGGTCCAGAGATACCATCAGTCCCACGATCGTCACATCTGCTGCACCCTTTACCTTCGGAACGGTCTCTTCCATGGATTTACCGGAAGTAGTTACATCCTCGATCATGACTACACGGTCACCGTCTTTTAATTTGCTGCCAAGGAAGCTTCCCTTGTCTGCACCGTGGTCTTTCTCCTCTTTTCTGTCTGAGCAGTAGCGGATCTCTTTTCCGTACAGCTCGCTGTATGCGATTGCAGTCACAACACTCAACGGAATTCCCTTGTAAGCCGGTCCGAATAATACATCAAAATCATCACCATATCTGTCATGGATCGCTTTTGCGTAGTACTCGCCCAGTCTCTTTAACTGAGAACCGGTCACATAAGCTCCTGCATTCATGAAGAACGGGGATTTTCTTCCGCTTTTCAGAGTAAACTCTCCAAATTTCAGCACATCGCTGTCTACCATAAATTCTATAAATTCCTGTTTATACTGTTCCATCTTCCTGTAACCTCCTTATCTCACAGCACCGATCAGGTCGCGGATATCCTCCACCTGATACCGTCTCATATAATTCTCGATTCCTTCTGCCACTTCTTTCGCTGCATAAGGATTTGCAAAATTCGCTGTTCCCACAGATACTGCCGTGGCTCCTGCCAGAATAAACTCCAGTGCATCGTCCGCATTGGTGATACCACCCATTCCGATGATCGGGATATTTACCGCCTGGGCTGTCTGATAGACCATCCGGACAGCCACCGGCTTCACAGCAGGACCGGACATGCCTCCGGTCTTGTTGGCAATGGCAAATGTCCTTCTATGGATATCGATCTTCATACCGGTCAGTGTATTGATCATGGAGAGAGCATCGGCTCCACCAGCTTCTGCCGCCTTTGCCATAACAGTAATATCTGTTACATTGGGACTTAATTTCATGATCACCGGCTGTTTTGCACGTTTTTTCACCTGCTCTGTAATATGCTGCAGTGCTTTAGGATCCTGGCCAAATGCGATACCGCCTTCTTTGACGTTGGGGCAGGATACATTGATCTCCAGCATATCCACCGGCTCATCTGCCAGACGCTCCACAACCTCGCAGTAATCCTCTTCACTCTTGCCACACACATTGACAATGATCTTTGTATCATATTTTTTCAGAAACGGAATATCTCTCTTTACAAACACATCAATTCCCGGATTCTGGAGACCGATGGCATTGAGCATGCCACTTCTGGTCTCTGCGATCCTCGGAGTCGGATTGCCCGGCCACGGCACATTGGCAACTCCCTTGGTCACCACTGCACCAAGAGCTCCCAGATCGTAAAATTCACTGAATTCTGCACCGGATCCAAAGGTACCTGAAGCTGTCATAACCGGATTCTTCAGTTCCACTCCGGCAATCGTCACTTTTGTATTCATTACAGCTCCACCTCCGTGCTTAAAAATACCGGTCCATCTTTGCAGACACGCTTATTGTGTACCTGAGAATGTTCATCCTTCTCTTTGGACTGACAAACACAGGCAAGACAAGCACCGATTCCACAGGCCATACGCTCTTCCATGGAAAGATAGCACTCGATTCCCTTTTCCTCTGCATAGGCTTTGATGGCACGAAGCATAGGCTTTGGCCCGCAGGCATAGATCACATCGGCTTCAATTCCCTGCTCACGAACAGCATCCAATACATTTCCCTTTGTTCCCGCACTGCCATCTTCTGTTGCCACATAAAAAGCTCCGGAAGCACCCAGCTCCTCTGTCAGGAACAGTTCATCTCTGTATCCTGCTATTGTCTGCACCTGCGTACAACCATTCGCTTTCAATGTCTTTCCCAGCTGTACCATAGGTGGCACACCGATTCCTCCACCCATAAGAAGGGGCTTTTCCCCTTTCAGTGGAAATCCATTTCCCATAGGTCCAATGATCTCCAGCTGGTCCCCTTTTGTCAGATGTGAAAATTCATCCGTTCCTTCTCCTACTACACGGTAGACCAGACGAAGCTTTCCGTTCTCTTTATCTGCTTCACAGATACTGATCGGGCGTGGAAGCATACGGCTCTTGTCCTTGCTGTACACAGATACGAACTGACCTGGAACTGCCTCCTTCGCAATGCTCTCTGTCTCCAGCCAGAGACTGAAGATTCCTGAAGCGATCTCTGTCTGTTCAGCTACAACTGCAAATTCTCTGCTCTTCATATCTGTCCTCTCTTCTGAAGTTTATTTCGCTGCAGTCAGCGCACCCTGAATATCTGCGATCATTGCCTCTACCGCTGCACGGGAAGCGTCTCCGAAGTTCTCTGCACCAAATTTTGCATAAGCTTCCTGCTTGTAAGCAGCAATGATTCCTCTGGAAGAGTTTACAATAGCTCCCAGTCCATCCTCATTGAAGAAATGAACCAGATCCTTGCCTTTTCCGCCCTGTGCACCGTAACCCGGCACCAGAATAAAGGATTTCGGCATAACTTTACGAAGGATCTCGCCCTGCTCCGGATAGGTTGCTCCTACTACAGCTCCAACATAGCTGTATCCACTCTCTCCCATATGCTCTTCTCCCCACTGGGCTACCTTCTCTCCCACCAGCTCATAGAGCGGCTTTCCATCGATCTTCTGATCCTGGAACTCTCCACTGGACGGATTGGAGGTCTTCACAAGAATGAAAAGACCTTTGTTCTCCTGCTTGCATACATCGATAAACGGCTTCACGCCATCAGATCCCAGATACGGATTGACGGTTGCAAAATCCTCGTCAAATCCTGCATAAGTCTTGCTTCCTACCTGTACTTTTCCCAGATGTCCCACTGCATAAGCTGCTGATGTAGATCCGATATCACCTCTTTTAATATCTCCGATCACCACAAGATCCTTGGATTTACAGTAGTCTACTGTCTTCTTATATGCCTTCAGTCCCTCGATACCGAACTGCTCGTACATGGCGATCTGCGGCTTTACTGCCGGGATCAGATCATAGGTCTTGTCTACGATTTCTTTATTAAACTGCCAGATAGCCTCTGCCGCCCCTTCCAGAGTCTCGCCATACTCTGCGAATGCCTTTTTCTGGATGTGCTCCGGCACATAGGAAAGCATCGGATCAAGTCCTACAACAATCGGTGCTTTTGTCTTCTGAATCTTGTTGATCAGCTTATTAATCATGAGATATCTCCTTTTTCTGCTTGTTTTCTGGGCTTTGCCCATTTTCTGGGTATAAGTTTAGCATATGTGGACAGGTATTTCAACGTAATCGCGTTCTAAAAACTTAAGTTTTGCTTAAGATGTCCGGCAAAAATTGACATGAAATATACAGTCCGTTATACTGAATCTATCAATTACCACTGGAGGGAAAGAGTATGAGTTATGCAAATGCTATTATTGGACTGGGAGTTGGAATTGCAGCAGTTATCCTTATTATTGCAATCGCCTGCTATGTGATTTTTTCTTACGCACACATGAAGGCATTGAAGGCATTGGGATATGATAAGGCATGGCTTGCATGGATTCCGTATGGCTGCACTTTTGCATGTGCAGATGCGGCAGCAAAAGATGAAGACCCGGTAGAATTGTTCGGAAGCTTCACTGTCCCGGCACTTCTGTTCAAACTGTGGTGGATCCTGCTTCTGGTACTTGGATTCCTGCCGTTCCCGGGATGGCTTTCCAATGTCCTGAATATTGCATTGAATATTGTATTTATGGGATCGATTTACGCAAAAATGTTTGCAGAGCTGGATGGCAAGACAGAAAGCGAAGAGCAGGTGCTTGGATGTGTGTCCGGATTCCTGCCGATCGTTGCAGTATTCAAATTCTTATGCATGAAATAAATCATTACCAGATGAAAGGAGCTGTCGTAAGATGTGATTACGGCAGCTCCTTTTTTCTGTGTTATTTT
Organism: Hominiventricola aquisgranensis; assembly: GCF_040096225.1. Lineage (NCBI taxonomy): Bacteria > Bacillati > Bacillota > Clostridia > Lachnospirales > Lachnospiraceae > Hominiventricola > Hominiventricola aquisgranensis. The sequence goes on from NZ_JBBMFC010000005.1 coordinate 146,758, forward strand.
TCCGAACACAAAAATTCCAGGCCGGACAACCTGGAATCTTTGCGTTGAAATGTATATAACTACTAAGGGGATAGAGAAAAGCAAAACGAAAAAAAAGACAGTACCGGGCTTCGGTGCTATCTCCATTGATAACTTTTCGTTTTAGGCTTCCAGGAGTTTTCCTCCTGTTGAGTCCTATTATACGTTTTAAGGCTTGAAAGTCAACGCTTTTTCAAATTTCCATATTTCTTTTATCAACTCTGATTTTCGCCAAAAAAATTTTAGATTTCTGTGCAAAAAAGGAGCCCTCCTGCAACTGGAAGGGCCTTAAAAAGGGAGGATGCCGAGTGCTGCTCACTCGGCATATTATGAAAAAGTTTTATTTAAAGTATTTAACTAGCTGTCTTTCTTTTGATGATTTTATTATATGCAACAATCGTGAAGGAATCATGATAAGTTCGTTAACCTTTTTTGAAAGATAAATGAACAAATTATGAACAGCCTAAAACCTTCTCCAACTCCTCTACCACAATCCGCAATGCCTTGATCCGGGCATATTTTTTGTCTGTGGATTCCAGAATATGCCACGGAGCATAGACTGTGCTGGTCTTCTGGATCATCTCATTGACTGCGGTCTCGTACTGATCCCACTTGTCTCGGTTTCTCCAGTCTTCGTCCGTGATCTTCCACTGTTTTTCCGGTGTATTCTGGCGATCTGTAAAGCGGGCAAGCTGCGTTTCCTTATCAATCTGCACCCAGAATTTGATCAGCACAGCACCCCAATCCTGCAATTCCTTTTCGAATTCGTTGATCTCGTTGTACGCACGCATCCAGTCATTTTCACTGCAGAATCCCTCCAGCCGTTCCACCATCACCCGACCGTACCAGGTACGGTCAAAGATTGCAATATGCCCGGTCTTAGGAAGTCTTGTCCAGAATCTCCACAGATAATGTCTTGCCTTCTCATGAGGCTCCGGACTGGCAATTGGATGCACTTCATATCCACGCGGATCCAAAGCACCGGTGATCCTCTTGATATTTCCTCCCTTGCCTGCTGCATCCCAGCCTTCATAGGCGATGATCACGGGAACTTTCTTGCGATACAGACGGTTATGCAGTTCTCTCAGCCGTGCCTGCAGCCGATCCAGTTCTTCCTTATAAGTATTGTCATCCAGTTCCTTATCAAGCGGGATCTCTGAAAGCTTCGGCATCTGCGTCATGGGAAATACATTCTGAAGAAGCGGCACCGCCAGTGCCTGATTGCTCAGTGCAATGTCGATCCCCTGAGTCAGATATTCCAGCACCTGCAGCTCTGTCCATTTTCTGGACTCCGCATCGATCATATACCAGGGTGCTGATGACAGACTGGTGTCTTTCATAAATGATAAATAAGCTTCCTGACATTTTTTATAATGTTTATGCTGCCATACATCCCGTTTGCTGATCCTCCAGGAAGTATCTGCTTTTTTCTCCAGGACTTCCATCCGTTTTTCCTGCTCTTTTTCTGAAATATGCAGGAAGAATTTCATGACCAGATATCCGTTATCTGTAAGCTGACGTTCAAATCTGCGAACACTTTCAATCCGGTCTGCATATGTCTTTTCCGTCAGATCACCAGAGAGCTTCTCCTGTACAGTCTCATCCATCCAGCCTGAATCAAAAAATGCGAACTTTCCAGCTTCCGGAAGTCTCTTAAAATACCGGTAGAGAAATGGCTTTCTCTTTTCCTCTTCGGTCTTCTTTTCCAATGACTCCACATTGAAAAAGCGGGGATCTATGTTCTGGATCACACGGCCAATGCAGTTTCCTTTTCCTGCAGTTCCCCATCCTTCCATCAACACCAGAACCGGAAGCTTCTTCTCTTTGAGCAGCATCTGCTGACGAGCCAGCTTCTCCCGCACCGTCTGCAGACGATCTTTCAGTTCTTCCGTTCCAGGACATTCTGTCGGTTCCCACATTTTCATTTTAATACCCCCTTACTCTTTTATTCTTTCACGTTGATCTATTTTCCATACCTGATCTTTTTTCGCTTTTTCCAAACAGTAAGAATCTCAACGGTTTCACATAATCAATGATATAGATCAATGCCCCTGTGATCACACTCATAGCCACAAATGCTGCTGCCGCATATAAAAGCCCTTCTACGCTCCAGAACGCATATGCGGTCTTGTCCGGATTCAACACTGTCGCAAACTGATAATGAATCACATAGATCTCCAGTGTATAAGTACCAAGCTTTGAAAGCTTTCTCTTAAGCTCACAGGTTTTCCAGTCCAATACCATACGGATCAGCCAGAAACAGCCCAGAAACGAAGCAGCCGTCTGCACTCCCAGCATCCCAATTCCGGTCACAGTCACCAGATCAAGCATCACGACCATCACCAGAAATACAACAGCGCAAAGTCCTGCGATCCACCGCTGCATGGAAGCCGGTGCATATGTTTCCACAAATTCCCGGTGTCTTCCCACAAAATATGCTACCGTATAATAAGGCAGATAAATGATCAGAATAGAAGGACTTAAAAATGTGACTCCAGCAAGATAAGACACTAATATCACACAACAGCCTGTCAGCCAGACAGCCCAGAAGGCAATCTCTTTTTCCGTAACTGTCTCAAGAAGCTGTGCCGTATAACACAGTACGGTAAATAAAAATAATGCCATCAGAAACCATAATCCATAGTCCAGCTGAAACAGGACTGTACGTAATGCCTGGGGCACATATGTCATATGCTGCACCACCAGCCAGGAGAAGAACGGAAGCAGATAAGCCACTGCCCGTCTGCCGATCTTTTTTCTATATTGTTCCAGATTGGTAATCTTCTTTCCTGTTCCTGCCAGATACCCGCTGATCAGGAAAAACATTGGCATCTGAATGGATTTTATTACATCATAAAGGTACGGATCTGTCATATGATTGTGTACCTGCACATGGCCGAACATGACCAGCAGGATCGCAATTCCTTTCAGACAATCCAGGGATTCATTTCTCTCTTTCATACAATCTCCATTTACATATCATTCTGTTTTTAGTTTAGCACACCAATTGTCACGGGGCAAGGAATGTGTTACACTGTAACCGCTTGTTGAGACCATACTTTCAAGAAATGGAGATTACCTATGATAAACTTTTTACGGCGTACCCCGTTATATCCTGTGCTGGCCGGTATCTATCCACGCCTCCACAATTTCTATATCTGGCTGGTGTGGCAGATCTGCTATCTGCTGCCCGTGGATCAGCACAAGATTGTATTCAGCAATTTCAACGGCGGTGGATTTGGCGACAATGCCCGCTACATTGCTGAGGAATGCATCCGCAGAAAGATTCCTTATAAGCTGTACTGGGTCTGCAGTAATCCTGCACTTCCTTTCCCAAAGGAGCTGAACCTTGTTCCTCCGAACACAGCAGCTTTTGTATACCATATGGCAACTGCCGGCTGCTGGGTAGATACCACCAGAAAGCTTTACTATTTTAAGAAGAAAAAGAATCAGACCTACATCCACACCTGGCACGCAGGTCCTGGTCTCAAAAAGATCGAACGTGATGCCGGAAGCGGACTTACAGATAAATATGTCCGCTATGCGCAGCGTGATTCCAAAGCCATCGACCTTCTGTTATCCAACTGCCGCTTCTGGACCCAGTGCTTCCGCAGCTGCTTCTGGTATGACGGTCCGATCATGGAGAAAGGTCTTCCAAAAAATGATCTGTATTTTCAGGATCAGGAGCCACTCCGCCGCATGATCCGGGAATATTATGGTCTTCCCATGGATGCAAAGATCGTGCTCTATGTGCCGACCTGGAGAGAAAACAGGAAATTACATGTGTATCATCTTGATTTTGAAAAGTGTCTGGAAGCTTTCACCACACGCTTCGGCGGTGACTGGTATATGCTGGTTCGCATGCATCCCAATGTAAATGCAGCGGATTTTGATATTCATTATACAGACCGTATCCTGAATGCATCTCCCTATCCCAACTCCCAGGAGCTTCTGGCTGCCGGTGATGTGGTCATTACTGACTACTCTTCCTGTGGCTTTGATTATATCCAGCTGGATCGTCCTTCTTTCCTGTATGCAGAGGATTACGATCAGATGAAGCGTGACAAAGGTTACTACCTGGAATTATCCGACCTGCCTACACCGGTTGCATTTAACAATGCTCAGATGCTCAAAAATATTCTGGACTATTCAGAAGAAGAATATGAACAGAAACGAGAAGTGTTCATGCAGAAAATGCAATATTATGATGATGGCCATGCCTCAGAGGCTGTTGTCGATTATATTCTGGAACATACGAAATGATAGAAAAAGGGGCTGTAAAAAAACTCCCCTGACAGAAAAATCGCCCAGGCCGTGAGGTCTGAGCGATTTTTTGGTATAATTAATTATGCTACTAAATAACAATACCAATGGTAATTATACTATGCG